>NZTV01000049.1 GCA_002703245.1 Microbacterium sp. | reverse complement strand
GACGGTGCCCGTCGCGATCCACGGGCGGGGCCTTGCCGCGCGGAGGCGGGCCGGAGCCGCGCTTGGCCGACGGGGGGCGGCGCCGTGTGTCCGCACCGCCGCGCGGCACGATGACCGCTCCGGTGGGTCTTGTCACCTGCTGTTCACCTGCCGGCGAGCAATCCGTCCATAAACGCGGTCTAGCTTGGACGCTGCGTCCACACGGATGCGGGAAGGATCCTCGTGACCGGCACCATCGTCTTCGACCTCGACGGAACGCTCGCCCTCGGCGACGGACCGATCGTCGCCTACGCCCGCACCCTCGCCGGGGTCGCCGGCGACGGACTCCTGACCCGTGCGGAGGAGGAACTCGCCTCCTTCGCGACGGGCGGATCCGACTACCGCGACGGCTACCACGCCGTGGGAACCGTCGCGGAGCAGGCCGGGGTCGCCGCGGACGACATCAGCACAGCCTACGAGGCCAGCCGGCGGGCCCTCGGCACACCCGCCGCCCCCGTCCAACCGCCCGCCGGGATCGCAGCCCTGTTGCGCGACGTCGCCGACGGGACCCGACTGGTCCTCGCGACCAACGCGCCCGACGCGGGCGTGCGGGAGCTCCTGCTCGACTGGGGCATCGCGGATCTGTTCACCGCCATGCACTTCTCCGTCGGCAAGCCCGACGGCCTGACCGCGGTGATCCACCACGCCCAGCAGTTCGGCCCGGTGCTCTCCATCGGCGACATCGCCGAGTTCGACCTCGCGCCGGCCGCCGCCCTGGGCGCCGACACCGCCCTGGTCGGCGCCACCTATGACTCCTCGCCGTTTCCCGCCACGATGCGCGGCCGCACGGTGACCGACCTCTCCGACGACATCCGCGCCTGGGCCGCCGCAGCGGCATCCGGCACCTCCCCTGCCCACCTGACCGTCTGACCCACCTCACCTGACACCCGAAAGGTTCGTTCGACATGCGTACTCGCCTGATCGCCACCAGCGTCGCCGCCACGGCGCTCCTCGCCCTCGTCGGCTGCTCCAGCGCCGACGCCGACACCTCAAACGCCTCCGACACCGAGGCCGCCTGGCCCGAGTCGATCACCATCTCGCTGGTCCCTTCGGTCGAGGGCGAAGACCTCGCCGAGGCCCTCGACCCGCTCACCACCTACCTCTCCGAGAACCTCGGCATCGAGGTCGAGGGTGTCGTCGCCACCGACTACGCCGCGACGGTCGAGGCCCTCGGCGCCGACCAGGCGCAGGTCATCATCACCGACGCCGGGTCGCTGTACAACGCGATCGACCGGTACGACGCCGAGCTGATCCTGCGCGACGTGCGCTTCGGTGCGACCTCGTACGCGTCGGTGGCGATGACGAACAACCCCGACAAGTACTGCGACGACGAGCCCGTGATGTCGACCTACGACGCCAGCGGCATCGAGCTGTCGTATTGCAACGGCATCGAGGAGGCGGGCGCTTCGGCCACCGGCAGCGGCCCCGCAGCCATCGAGACGTTCTCGAAGATCGACGCCGGCACCGAGGTCGCCCTGCAGGCGGCCACCTCCCCCGCCGGCTACCAGTACCCGGTCGTGACCATGCGCGAGGCCGGCATCGACACCGACGCCGACATCGAGCAGATCCCGGTCGAGGGCAACAACAACGCCGTCCTGGCCGTCGCCAACGGTGACGCCGAGGTGGGCTTCGCCTACTGGGATGCGCGCACCACCGTCACCGAAGAGGTCCCCGACATCGCGGAGAAGGTCGTGGCCTTCGCCTACACCGACATGATCCCCAACGGTGGCGTCGCCGTCGCCCCGAGCCTGCCGGCCGACCTCGTCGAGCAGCTCACGACGCTGATGGACGAGTACGCCGACTCGTCCGAGGAGGCCGCGACGGTCATGTTCGAGCTCGTCGGCCTCTCCGACTGGACCGCTGAGACCGCGCAGGACGAGATCGACCGCTACGGCGAGGTCCTCGCGACCTTCGCCGGCTGATGATCTGACGCGGAGGAACGCATCAGCATGCGTGATCACACGCACCGCGTGGAGGTCGGGGCCACCCCGGCCTCCACGCCGTGGTCCATCCGACTCGACGACGTCTCGGTCACCTATCCGAACGGTACGCGCGCCCTCAAGAACGTCTCGGCCGAGATCGCCGCGGGCGAGATGGTGTCGATCGTGGGCCTGTCGGGCTCCGGCAAGTCGACGCTCATCCGCACCATCAACGGTCTGGTGGAGCCGAGCGGTGGCACCGTCGCGGTCGGTCCGACGACGGTCACGGGCCTGCACGGTCGACGGCTGCGCGAACTGCGCGGCCACATCGGCATGATCTTCCAGGGGTTCAACCTCGCCGAGCGGACGAGTGTGTACCGCAACGTCCTCGTCGGCCGGTTCGCGCACACCTCCACCGCCCGGACGATGCTCGGGCTCACCTCCGCGCACGACCGGGACCTCGCGCTGACCGCGTTGGACTCCGTGGGGATGCTCGAGAAGGTGTGGATGCGCGCCGGCGCCCTGTCGGGTGGGCAGAAGCAGCGGGTTGCGATCGCGCGGGCGCTGACGCAGGAACCGGCGGTCATGCTCGCCGACGAGCCGGTGGCGAGCCTGGACCCGCCGACCGCGCACGCGGTCATGGACGACCTGCGTCGCATCAACGTGGAGCGCGGTCTGACGGTGCTGGTGAACATCCACCTGATGGACCTGGCGCGCCAGTACACGACACGCATGATCGGTCTGCGCGACGGGGAGTTGGTCTACGACGGCCCTGCCGGCGCGGCCACGGACGCCGACTTCGAGCAGATCTACGGGCGCCCCATCCAGTCGCGTGACCGCATGGGGGCCTGAGATGTCCGACACCTCTCTGCGGGTGCAGCCGAAGCCCACCCGGCGTCTGCGTGTGGCGCTGATCGCGCTGGCGTTCACCGCGTTCACCGTCGCCACATGCCTGCCCGCGATCGGCGGTGTCGAGCTCGACTTCGGTGCGATCGTGAAGAACTGGCACAACGGTGCCGACAAGGTCGCCCAGTTGATGCAGCCGGACTTCTCCTTCGTGCCCCGGACCCTCGAGCCGGTTCTCGAGACGGTGCAGATGGCGATCGTGGGGGCCGCGGCGGCCGCGGTGGTCTCGGTGCCGCTGACCTTGTGGGCCGCGCGTCCGACCAACCCGAACGGGTTCACCCGCGGCGCCGTCCGTGCGGTGATCAACGTGATCCGCGCCGTCCCCGACCTCGTCTACGCGACCATCCTGGTGGCGATGGTGGGTGTGGGGGCGTTGCCGGGCCTGCTGACACTGTTCCTGTTCGACATCGGCATCGTCGTGAAGCTCGTGTCGGAGGCGATCGACTCCGCCGATCACCCGTATATGGAGGCCGGTCGTGCCGCCGGTGGCACCCAGAGCCAGATCAACCGGGTCACGGCGTTGCCCCAGTCGTGGCCGTTGTTCGCGAACCAGTGGCTCTACGCGCTCGAACTCAATGTGCGCATCTCGGCCATCCTCGGCATCGTCGGCGCCGGCGGCGTGGGGCGTCTGCTCGACGAGCGCCGGGCCTTCTTCGCCTACGACGATGTGGCGATCATCATCCTCGAGATCCTCGTGGTCGTCATCGCGATCGAGTGGTTCTCGAACTTCCTGCGACGGAGGCTCGTATGACCCTCACCGCCCCGCTCTCGCCCGCCCGGACGGCGCCGGCCGTCCCGCCCAAGCCCTCGAAGCTCATCCCGACCCTGACGGCGGTCGTCGTGGGCGCGGTGGTGTTGCTGTCCACTGCGGGCCTGGACGTGACCTGGGAGGACCTGCTGGCCATCCCGGGCGAGGTCTGGCACTACGGCACGCTCATGTTCGTCGATCCGAACTGGGAGAAATTGCCCCGCGCGCTGCTGGAGACGTGGCGATCGATTTCGATGGCGTGGCTGGGCGCGATCCTGTGCGTGCTCTTTTCCATCCCGCTCGGGATGCTCGCCGCACGCGGGGTGGGGCCGGCATGGGTGCGGATCCCTCTGCGGGGCCTGTTCGCCGTGATCCGCGCTGTGCCGGAGGTGGTGATCGCGCTCATCCTGCTGACCGTCACGGGGTTGACGCCGTTCACGGGGGCCCTCGCGCTGGGACTGGCCGGTATCGGCACGCAGGGCAAGTGGACCTACGAGACGATCGAATCGGTCCAGGAGGGCGCCTCGGATGCGGTGCGCGCCGCCGGGGGGAGCACGGCAGAGGTCGCCCGATGGGCGCTGTGGCCGGCCGCGGCTCCGGGACTGATGTCGTTCGCGTTGTACCGCTTCGAGATCAACATCCGCACCTCGGCCGTGCTCGGTTTGATCGGTGCCGGGGGCATCGGGAACATGCTGTCGAACTACACCAATTTCCGGGAGTGGGATACGGTCGGCATGCTTTTGATCGTCGTGGTCGCCGCGACGATGGTGATGGATGCGATCTCCGGTGCGATCCGCCGCCGGATCATGGAGGGAGCGGGTACGCGTGACCTGGGCCGGATCCTCTGACGCGCCGCCGAGCGCGCGCGTCGCCGCACTCGCCCCGTCGATGCAGCCGAGCGAACGGCGGGTCGCGGAGGCGATCGCCGCCGACATCGAGTCGGCCATCGACCGGTCGGCCCAGGAGGTCGCCGAGATCGTGGGTGTGGGCCGCGCCACGGTGATCCGCACCGCGCAGACGCTCGGCTACGACGGCTATCCGCAGCTGCGCGTGGCGTTGGCCCGCGAACTCGCATCGGGCCCGATGCCCGTGGACGAATCGGTCGACGGATCGATGCTGGGGGCGTTGCGTGCCGAGGTGGAGGCCTTCAGTGCGCGACTGCCGCAGACGGTCACGGCGCTCACCGACCCGCAGCTGGAGGATTTCGTCGAGTCGCTCGACGGTGCCACGCGCGTGCTGGTCGCCGCCAACGGGCTGTCGGCGCCGCTCGGACTCGATCTGGTGTTGCGGCTGACGGCCGCGGGGCGCCCCGCGGAGTACCTCCCGGACGCCCTCGGGCAGGAGATCGCCGCCCGCCAGCTGGGTGCGGGGTCGGTGTGCGTGGTGATCTCCGGTTCCGGGGTCAACCGCGCGACACTGGCGGTCATGACCGCGGCGCGCGAGAGTGGGGCGCGCGTGCTCGCGGTCACGTCGTTCGCACGTTCCGCGGTCGCGGAGTCCGCCGACGTGGCCCTGGTGATCCCGCCGGTGAGGGGATCGTTCCGCGAGGAGCTCGAGCATGCGTCGCGGGCGGCGCTGATGCTCGTGACCGAGTCGCTCGTCGGGCTCGTCGTGGCCCGCCGGGGAGAGCAGGGGCGTGACGCACGTTCGGCGACGTTGTCCGTGCTCGGGCATTCCCTCGATGAGTGAGCCGGGCGGTGCCCGCACGGAGAAGTGAGACAATGGCCACCATGCGTCAGTCACGGGCACCTCGTGTCGCCCGTGGCGTCGCCGCCGCCTCGGTCGCCACGTTCGTCGCTCTGCTGTCCCACGTCGCCGGGGGTGGTGCGATGCCCGGGTGGCTGGGTATCGCGGTGCCCTGGGTGCTGTCGGTGTTCGTCTCGACGCTCTTGACCGGTCGCCGGCTGTCGCTGATCCGCCTTTCGCTGTCGGTCGCGCTGAGCCAGGTGCTCTTCCACACGCTGTTCGTCCTCGGCGCCGCCGATGCCGGAGCCGCCACGGCCGGTCACCATCACGGTGTCGCGGCCCTGTCGCCGTTGTCCGCGGAGGCGACGGCGGCGCTGTATGCCGATGCGGCGATGTGGGGATGGCATGTGTTCGCGGGGGTCGTGACCGTCGCCGCGATCCACCGCGGCGAACGGATCGTCGCCGCCATGCGCACCCTCGCCGGCGAGCTCGCCGACTGGTTGCGCCGCCGCCTGCCCGCGTCGGTCCTGTCCCCTCTTCCGGATGCGCCTCGCGCGCCGGTTTCGGCCGTCACCGCCTGGTCGGTCGATGACGCCCCGCGGCTCGCGCCGCTGCGCCGCCGCGGGCCGCCCGCCCTCCGCGTGCTCTGACATTCCCGTCGCCTCTCGGCGGCGACTCGTCCACGTCCGGCGACGACCGGGCGGAGTACTCGCGCGCACCGTGCGCGCAGAAGGGCGTTGTCGATGGTCTCCATCCACACACGCTTCGCCGCGGCCATCGTCGCGGTGGGCCTCACCTTCGGATCGGTCTTCGTGGTCGCAGCCCCCGCGGCCGCGCACGACGACCTGATCTCGAGCGATCCCGGCGAGGGCGAGAGCCTTGCCGTGGCACCCGAGTCGGTGACCCTCACCTTCTCGGGCGACATTCTGCCGATGGGCGCTGCCGTCATCGTCGCCGACGGTGACGGTCGCGACTGGGTCGTCGGGGAACCCGAGCGACGCGACAACGTCGTGACGGTGACCCTGGAACCAAATATGCCGGAAGCGGGATATGAGGTGCGGTGGCGTGTCGTCTCGGAGGACGGTCACCCGATCAGCGGGCTCATCCCGTTCACGATCGGTGACGCGGAGCCGCTCGAACGCGCGGCAGCGGAGGACACCGCCCTCGACACCCCGGACGACGAGACATCTACGCAGAGTCAGAGCACACAGGAGAGCGCCGGCGCGATGCGTCTGGTGCTCATCGGAGCGGGAGGAGCGGCTCTCGCGGTCGCAGCCTTCGCGCTCCTCTCCCTCATCCGCCGGCGCAAGACCGGCACGGACGACGGAACCTGACCCGTCGTCTTCATCTGAAAGGACACCCTGTGAACACTTCTCTCCACACCACCTTCCGTTTCGGCGCTCTCCTCGCGGCGAGCGCGCTCGTGCTCGCCGGTTGCGCGTCCACGAGCACCCAGCCGGCCGCCGACACCGCCACACAGGCGGAGGCGTTCGCGATCGCGGATGCCTGGGTCAAGGCCGCCGATTCCGGCATGTCGGCGGCGTTCGGCGAACTGGAGAACGCCTCCGGTGAAGACATCGTCGTCGTGGCCGCCTCAAGTGAGGTCTCGCCGATGATCGAACTGCACGAGACCGTCGCCGACGATGCCGGCGAGATGGTCATGCAGGAGATCGACGGCGGCTTCGTGATCCCAGCCGAGGGCACCTCCCTGCTCGAACCCGGCGGCAACCACATCATGCTCATGGGACTCGAACAGCCGATGCTCGCCGGTGAGGAGGTCACCTTCACGCTGACCTTCGCCGATGACTCGACGGCCGAGTTCACCGCGCCGGTGAAGGACTACTCGGGCGCCAACGAGAACTACGTCGGCGACGATTCGGACATGGACGACATGGACGACATGGACGACTCCGACATGGACGAGTCGGACGACCACGAAGACCACGACCACTGATGGCCGCGCCCGACTCGGGCGCACGTCGATCCGGCTCCACCCGGCGACAGTTCCTCCTCGGAGGAGCTGTCGCCGGCGTCGGGGCCGCCGCAGCGATCGGCGTGGATCTCGCCCTCAGCCAGAACGACTCCTCCGCCGAGCAGGTCTCGGTGCCGCTGAACGGCGACACCGTGGTCCCCTTCTTCGGCGTTCACCAGGCCGGCATCGACACCGACGCGCAGGCGCACGGTACGTTCGTCGGCCTGACCTTGCGCGAGGACGTCGACCGCGACGGCCTGCGCCGGCTCATGCGGATCCTCACCGACGACGCCTCGCGTCTGACCCGGGGGGAACCGGCTCTGGCCGATTCGGAACCCGAGATGGCGAGCCCGCCCGCGCGTCTGACGGTCACCTTCGGCTTCGGACCCGGGTTCGTGGCCCGCGCGGGCGGTGTCGCGCCGTCATGGCTTGCGCCCCTCCCGGCGTTCGGCATCGACCGCCTGCAACCCGAGTACAGCGACGGCGACCTGCTCATCCAGTTCGCCGGTGACGACCCCACGACCGTCGCCCACGCGACGCGCATGCTGTTGAAGGATGCGCGCAGCTTCGCCGAGGTCAAGTGGATGCAGCACGGGTTCCGTCGCGCGTACGGGTCGGTGGCACCCGGCACGACGATGCGCAACCTCTTCGGACAAGTCGACGGCACCGCCAACCCGTCCCCCGGCACCCGTGACTTCGACACGGTGGTGTGGAGTGCCGAGGGGTGGATGGCCGGAGGAACCGGGGCGGTCGTTCGTCGCATCCAGATGGATCTCGACACGTGGGACATGCTCGACCGTCCCGGGCGGGAGCAGTCCGTGGGCCGCTACCTGCACAACGGCGCCCCACTCACCGGCACCGACGAGCACGACGACCCCGACTTCGAGGCGACCACGTCCATCGGGTTCCCGGTGATCCCGGAGTTCTCCCACATGCGACGGGCGCGTTCAGACGAGGAGACGCACCGGATCTTCCGCCGCGCCTACAACTACGACGAGCCACCGACCGGCGACCGGGTGTCGGACTCGGGCCTGATCTTCGTGTCGTTCCAAGCCGACGTCGACGCGCAGTTCACGCCGATCCAGCGCCGGCTGGATGAGCTGGACCTGCTCAACGAGTGGACCACCCCGATCGGATCCGCCGTTTTCGCCATCCCGCCCGGGTGCGCCGAGGGCGGATACATCGGAGAAACCCTCCTTGCATGATGGCGCCCCACCCTTCTCTGCCCGCAGACCCGGGCGTGGAGTGCCCGCCCAGGGGCGACGACTTAGACTGGATGCATCCCGTCCTGTCCGCCAGGACCCCCTCCACAGGAACCATCGTGACCGAAACCCCGTCTTCGCGCGCCTTCGAGGTGCGCCACGTGCAGGTCGCCCGCGCCGTGTTCGCCGCCATCGCCGCGGTGATGATCACCTTCTCGAGCGACCACTCGGCGGCTGTGGGGCTCGCGGTCTTCAGCGGATTCACCCTCGCCACCTCCCTCGTGCACTTCGCGGCCGCGTGGCTGGTCTATCCGGCCGGATCCCGTTGGCCCTCCGTACTGCTGGGGTTGCTCTCGGCGGCGGCGGGAATGGCCGCGGGCATCCCGCCGTGGCGCACGACGACGCTCTTCTTCGTGGTCGTCGTCGCGTGGGCGGTGCTCACCGGCATCGTCGAACTGATCGCCGGTATGCGCGGGGTGCGTGGCGATGCGGCGAGCATCCCGAGCCGGACGGAGGCGCGCGATGCGCTCGTCACCGGCGCGATCACCCTCGTGTTCGCGGTGGCGACGGTCGTGGTCTCGCCCGAGTACTCCCTGACCTACACGATCGACGAAGCCGGCACCTTCGAGCTGACCGGCACCATCATCGCCGTCGGCGTGTTGGGCTTCTACACCGCCATCGTGGCGGTGCACCTCGGGATCGCCGGCGCCAGCCCCCGGCCCCGGACCTCACCCGCCGAGACGGCCGCGCACGATCGTGCCGCCGAGCAGAAGGGCGCTGACGCGTGACCGACAAGCCCACCCGACGCGACCTGCTCAAGCCCGTTCAGCTGCTCGGGCTGGCCTTCATCGCCGCCGCTTTCGCCGGAGGTGTGACCCTGGTGGCCATGGGGTTCTTCCAGGCGCTACCCGCGGAAGACCACCAGCGCGCGATCATCGTCGCGCTCGTCGTGGCCGGGGTGAGCTTCATCGCGACATTGCTGATCGTGGCGCTCTTGCTCCTGGCGGTGGATCCCGCCGAGATGGACAAGCCCATGGACCGCCCCGTCCTCCTGCCGGAAGAGCCCGACGCCCCCGGCGGCGACGAGCCCTCCACGACCTGACCCGACCTCCGGCTGCCGCGCGACCGGCGGCCGGCGTCCCTACGAGAGGACGTCGACGAGGGATGACGCGAGACCGGTGTATCCGGCCGGGGTGAGCGCGATCAGGCGCTGCTTCGCGTCGTCGCCGATATCGAGTCCGCGCACGAACTCCGCCAGCTCCGCCGCACCCACACGGCGCCCGCGGGTGAGCTCCTTCAGCAGCGCGTACGGGTCGGTGATCTGAGAGCGGCCGGCGGTGATCTCGGCGCGCACAACGGTCTGGATCGCCTCGGCCAGGACTTCCCAGTTGGCGTCGAGGTCGGCATCCAACACGTGCTGCGACAGGGAGATCTCACCGAGCCCGCGCTCGAGGTTGTCGAGGGCGAGCAGGGAGTGGCCGAAGGCGACGCCGATGTTGCGCTGCGTCGTCGAGTCGGTGAGATCGCGCTGCATGCGGCTGGTCACCAGGGTCTGGGCGAGCGTGCCGAACAGTCCACCGGCGATCTCGAGATTCGCCTCGGCGTTCTCGAACCGGATCGGGTTGATCTTGTGCGGCATCGTCGACGATCCCGTCGCGCCGGCGACCGGGATCTGTGCGAAGAAGCCGAGGGAGATATAGGTCCACACGTCGGTGGCGAGGTTGTGCAGGATACCGCCGGCGTGCCGCACCCGGTCGTAGAGCTCGACCTGCCAGTCGTGCGATTCGATCTGCGTGGTCAGCTCGTTGAAGCCGATCCCGAGACCCTCGATGAACGCGCGCGAAAGCCCCGGCCAATCGACATCCGGTTCGGCGGCCAGATGCGCCGACCAGGTGCCCGTGGCGCCGGAGAACTTCGCGAGGAAGTCGCCCCCGTCGATCTGGTCGGCCACGCGCCGCAGACGCCACGCGAACACGGCGAGCTCCTTGCCCATCGTCGACGGGGTCGCCGGTTGCCCGTGCGTGCGCGAGAGCATCGCGGCGTCGCGGTGCTCCACGGCGAGCGTCTCGAGCGTGGCGATGACCGACCGCAGCTTCGGCAGCCACACCTGGGTCACCGCGCGCTGCACCGTGAGGGCGTATGCGGTGGAGTTGATGTCTTCGCTGGTGCACGCGAAATGGGTCAGCTCGGCGATGCCGCCCAGGTCGAGACGGTCCAGGCGGTCGCGCACCAGGTATTCGACGGCCTTGACGTCGTGGCGGGTGACGCGTTCCTTCTCGCCCAGCCAGTCGATCTCCTCCGCCCCGAAGTCGGTGTAGAGGGCGCGCAGACTCGCCTTGTCGGCATCGTCCAGCGGCGAGGTCCCGAACAGCGAGCGGTCGGTCAGGGTGATGAGCCATTCGACCTCGACCTCGACGCGGGCGCGGTTCAGACCCGCCTCGGACAGGTAGTCGGACAGCGGCGCCACGGCGGCGCGGTACCGGCCGTCGAGCGGGCTGAGGGGCTGGTCGGGCAGAGCGGTCACCGGAGACTCCCGTCGTCGCGCGTGAGGAGACCGACGTCAGTGCACCGGTCGAATGGCGGGTTCGAGCTGCCGGAAGAGCGCCCGGCTCGCACCCTCGATCATAGTCAGCACCTCGTCGAACATCCCGGGGCTGCCGTAGTACGGGTCGGGCACGTCGAGGGTGTGCGCCTCCGGCTCGAACGACATCAGCAGGGCGAGTTTGTCGGTGTCGCCTTCGGTGTGCGCCCACTCGTGCAGGATGCGTTCGTGGCTGCGGTCCAGCGCCACGATCAGATCATTGCGTTCGAAGTCTTCACGGGTGAACTGCCGGGCACGGTGCTTCGAACCGTCGTATCCCTTGCGTTCGAGGGCACGCAGCGTGCGCTGGTCGGCCTGTTCGCCGACATGCCACTCCCCCGTGCCCGCGCTCGTCGAGACCACCCGGTCGCCCAGCCCGGCGTGTTCGGCGAACCAGCGGAACACGACGTCGGCCATGGGGGACCGGCAGATGTTGCCGGTGCAGACGAAGACGACACGGAACGGTTCGTACACGTTCGCGGTCATGGCTCCCATTGTGCGTGCACGGGACGCGTCTCGCGCAAGAGGCGGTTCTCCCCGCCACCTCTCCCCCTGCACAGTGGCCGGGTCCCGTCGGCTGTCCGCAGAATCGTCCGGGCGCGATCCGGCGTCGCGACGGCGGCGGCACGCTCGATGCATGCTGTCGTGGTCCCCCTCCCCCGTGATGTCCTTCACCGCTGCCGACGTCGAGGCCGCCGAGCGTGCCGAGCGACGGCTCGCGCTCGCCGTCGAGCGGCTCCGCCAGGTGGAGACCGACGCGGCGCGATTGGCGGAGGCGACCTCCTGGCGCTCACGCGGAGGGGAAGGGTTCCGTACCGCCGCGCAGAGCTGGTGCGACGAGGTTTCCGGGGCCGCCGCGCACGGCGACGCGCTCCGATACGAGGTCGCTGCCCACGCCGCACGTCTGGCCGATGAGGTGGCGTGGGGGTGAGTGACGAGCTCGACATCTCCGCCGGGGGTGCGGTCGCCGTCGACACCGACACGCTGCGGGATGCCGCGCGCGGCTTCGACGCGGTGGGGGCCGATCTTGACGATGTCGTGGGTCTGCTGGCCTCCGCCGCCGACGACCTCGCCGTCGGTCCGGCGACGTCGCAACGCCTGGGCGTCGACGTCGATGCGCTCCGCGTCCAGGCCCGCGATCGGGCGGATGCGGCGCGTGACGTGGCCGTGGCCTTGCGCGAAGCGGCTGCGGTGTACGAGACGGTCGAGCTGTGGGCCGAGCGCCGCGCGGCCCAGCTCGCCGGTGACGACGCTCGGGTGGGGTTGATCGAACGACGCATCCGCGCCCTTCACGGCGACCATCCCGACGCCGCCTTCGATGCGGCCGTCCTGATGGCGCGGCACACCCTGACATGGCCGAGCGATCTGATCGGGCAGGCGCAGACCAGCGGTGCCCTGCTCAGTCCGTACGGTGCCGTCGGCTTCTTCGTCGGCGGTCTCGCGTACGGGGTCCGCGGGCGCGGGTTCGGTCGCGTGCCGACCGGAGCCGGGCTGACCGGGGCCGCGTCGGCCGTGACGGTGCACCGCACGCCGCACACGCCCACGCCCACCGCTCCGCGATCCTTCGCCGACCTGGCGCAGCGGATGCCGTCCGGGGCCGCGCAGGTCCGCATCGAGAAGTACACCTTCGCCGGGGCGCCGGCCCAGTACGTGGTCTATGTCGCCGGGACGCGTTCCGCGGGATTTGGGGGCACCCAGCCGTTCGACAACCGCTCCAACCTGCAGCTCTACAGCGGTCAGCGCTCGGCGTCGTACGACGCGACGATCGTCGCGATGGCCGACGCCGGCATCCGACCCGGTGACATCGTGCACACCGCCGCGCACTCGCAGGCGGCGATGATCACCTCCCACATCGCCTTGGCGGGCGACTACGACACCCGCACGCTCGTCACGTTCGGCTCCCCCGTCCATGTCGACGTCGGCGACGACGTGCTCTCGATCGCCGTCCGCCACACCGACGATCCGGTCGCGGCGCTCGCAGGCGGCGGGCACTCCTACGCGGTCGGTGCGCCGGGCAGCTTCGTCGTCGAACGCAGCGCCGACCCGGACCCGGGCCTGGACGACATCACGATGCCCGCGCACGACATGGCCGTCTACGCCGAGACCGCGGCGCTGGTCGACGCCGGCGACGACCCGCGTGCGGCCGGGGTGCACGACCTCGTCGACGAACTGGCCGAGGCGGATGCGGTGGAGGTGTTCGAGTACACGGCACACCGACGCTCAGACCGGTCCGGCGGCGGAGGCGGACGGTGAGCCCCCACGCTCGACGTGTCGGGGGAGGTCAGTGCTTGTCGCTCGGGCGCAGGATGATCCCGGCGATCCAGTTGATCAGCGAGATCACGATGGCCGCGACCACACCCCACCAGAAGTCTTCGACCCGCAGACCGAAGTTCCAGAACCCGGTGATCCAGGCCGTCAGCCACAACAGGAAACCGTTGATGACCAGCCCGATGAGACCGAGGGTGAGGATGTAGATCGGGAACGCGAGCACTTTGACCACGGTGCCGATGATGGTGTTCACCACCGCGAACACCGCGGCCACCAGCAGCAGGGTGAGCACCAACTGCAATGTCTCGCCGGGCTCGAAAGCGATGACGCTCACACCGAGAGCCGGGATGAGGGTGACGATCCAGATGGCGAACGCGTTGACGACGACTCGAAGCAGGAAGCCCATAGTGCCCTCAGTCTCCCACGACCCCCACCCCGCTCGACAGGCGGCGGGTCATAGACTCGGGCCGTGACCGACGCATCCGACATCCCCGTCCGCGTCCGCGCCGAGATCGCGGCGCTCCCGCCCTACAAACAGGGCAGGCAGGCGGGCGCCGACGCCTACAAGCTCTCGAGCAACGAGAACCCGTTCGACCCGCTGCCCGGCGTCGTCGAGGTGCTGCGCGAGTCGGTGGGCGTCAACAGGTATCCGGACGCCGCCGCCACTCTGCTGCGACAGCGCCTGGCCGCGCGATACGACGTCGACGTATCGCGCGTGCACATCGGCGCCGGAAGCGTGTCGATCCTCGCCCAACTCGTGCAAGCGGTCTCGACCCCCGGTGACGAGGTCGTCTACGCGTGGCGGTCCTTCGAGGCCTATCCGTGGTTGACGGTTCTCGCCGGCGCCACCGGCGTGCAGGTGCCCCTCACCCGTGACGCCCGCCATGACCTCGACGCGATGGCCGCCGCGGTCACCGACCGGACCCGCGCGGTCATCGTCTGTTCCCCCAACAACCCGACCGGCCCGGTCGTCTCCCAGGCCGAGTTCGACGCCTTCGTCGCCCGCATGCCGGCCGATCTGCTCATCATCCTCGACGAGGCCTATGCCGAGTTCGTCACCGACCCCGACGCCGTCGACGGCACCCGGATCATCGCCGCCGAGCAACCCAACGTCGTCGTCCTGCGCACCTTCTCCAAGGCGTTCGGTCTGGCCGGACTCCGCGTCGGCTACGCCCTCGGCCATCCGCGTGTGCTGGATGCGGCCCGCAGCACGGCCATCCCACTGTCGGTCACGGGGCAGTCCGAGGTCGCGGCGATCGCGAGCCTGCAGCTCGAAGACGAGTTGCGCGAACGCGTCGGTGTGATCGCGGAGCGCCGCGACCGCCTCGCCGCCGCCCTGCGCGAGACGGGATGGCGTGTGCCGCAGGCCCAGGGCAACTTCGTGTGGCTTCCGGCGGGCGAGGCGTCGATGACGATCGCGACGGCGTTCGAAGACGCGGGGCTCATCGTCCGCCCCTTCGACGGGGACGGTATCCGCATCTCCGTCGGAGAGGAGGAATCTGTGGAGAAGGTCCTACACGTCGCGGCATCCGTTGTGCGCGATCTCCCACCGGAGCACCCCGGCGTGGGGGCTAGCGTAGGAACGTGACCACGCCTGAAGCGCCTGCACCGGGCATGTCCGAGCACCCCGACGTCGTGCGTCTGCTCGACGCCGACGGTTCGTTCGCCCCGAGTGCCACCGCCGACGAATACCTTCCGTACGTCGAAGCCCTCAGCGACGCCGACCTGGAGACCTTCTACCGCGACATGGCGGTCATCCGGGCTTTCGATCAGCAGGCGACGCACCTGCAACGCCAGGGTCAGCTCGCGCTGTGGCCGCCGAGCTTCGGTCAGGAGGCGGCGCAGGTCGGATCCGCGCGGGCGGCTCGCCCGCAGGACCACCTGTTCCCGTCGTACCGGGAGCATGCCGTCTGCCGCATACGTGGGGTGGACCCCGTGGACATCATCCGCCTCATGCGCGGGCTGACACACGGTGGCTGGGATCCGACCGATCCGAAGAACGGAAACACCCACCTCTACACGCTCGTTCTCGGTGCGCAGACGCTGCACGCGACCGGTCTCGGTATGGCGATGGTCTTCGACGGGAAGTGCGGTACCGGCGACCCCGATCGCGACGAGGCGGTCATGGTCTACTACGGCGACGGCGCCTCCAGCCAGGGCGACGTGCACGAGTCGATGGTCTTCGCGGCCAGCTACCGCACACCCGAGGTGTTCTTCCTGCAGAACAACCACTGGGCGATCTCGGTGCCGGTGGCGACGCAGTCGCGCGCACCGCTCGTGCAGCGTGGCACCGGCTACGGCATCCCGAGCGTTCAGGTCGACGGCAACGACGTGCTCGCCAGCTACGCCGTCACGCGGCGCGCCCTCGAGGAGGCTCGTGCCGGTGACGGTCCGCGCGCGATCGAGGCGCTGACCTATCGGATGGGTGCGCACACCACCAGTGACGACCCCACGAAGTACCGCACCTCCGACGAGGAGGAGTCCTGGGCACGGCGCGACCCGATCGCCCGCATGCGCGCCTATCTGGAGCGTCGGGGCGCGTCGGCGCAGTTCTTCGCCGACGTCGAGGCGGAGTCGCAGGCGGTCGCCGACGACGCGCGGGTCCGAACGAATGCCCTCGGCGGCATAGACGCCGAGACGATGTTCGCGCACGTCTACTCGGCCGATCATCCGGTGATCGCCGAGCAGCGCGAGTGGCTCGCCTCGTACGAGGCGTCGTTCCAGGAGGGTGACCGATGAGTACGGATGCCGCCATCAGCATGCCGGCCACCGAAACGCCGAGCATCGCCGCGATGCCGATCGCGAAGGCCCTCAACGCCGGCCTGCGCGCGGCGATGACCGCCAGCGACCGGGTCCTACTCATGGGGGAGGACATCGGCCGTCTCGGAGGGGTGTTCCGGGTGACCGAGGGGCTCCAGGCGGAGTTCGGCGAACGTCGCGTCCTCGACACACCGCTGGCCGAATCCGGCCTCGTCGGCACGGCGATCGGTATGGCGATGGGCGGCTTCCGGCCCGTCATCGAGATCCAGTTCGACGGATTCGTCTTCCCCGCCTTCGACCAGATCACCACGCAGCTGGCCAAGATCACCAACCGCCACGAGGGCGCCGTGCAGATGCCCGTCGTGATCCGCATCCCCTACGGCGGTCACATCGGTGCCGTCGAGCACCACCAGGAGTCGCCGGAGACGTACTTCGCGCACACCCCCGGCCTTCGCGTGGTGAGCCCGTCGACCCCGAACGACGCCTACTGGATGATCCAGGAGGCGATCGCCTCACCCGACCCGGTGGTCTTCCTCGAGCCGAAGGCGCGCTACTGGCAGAAGGGAGAGGTCGATCTGACTGCACCCGCCGTGCCGTTGCACGCCTCCCGTGTGGTGCGCCGGGGCACCGACGTCACCCTGGTCGGTCACGGCGCGATGGTCACCACCCTTCTGCAGGCCGCCGCTCTCGCCGCGTCGGAGGGCACCAGCTGTGAGGTCGTCGACGTCCGGTCGCTGTCGCCGGTGGACTACGGTCCGATCCTCGACTCGGTGCGCCGCACCGGACGCATGGTCTACGCGCAGGAGGCCCCCGGCTTCGTCAGCCTGGGGTCGGAGATCGCCGCGACGGTCACCGAAAAGGCGTTCTACGCGCTCGAGGCGCCGGTGCTGCGGGTGTCGGGATTCGACACCCCCTTCCCCGCGGCCAAGCTCGAGGGCGTCTACCTGCCCGACCCCGACCGCATCCTCGAGGCCGTGGACCGCGCCCTCGCCTACTGACACCCCCGACCAGAGGAACGCCATGAGTACGCAGACTTTCGTCCTCCCCGACGTCGGTGAAGGCCTCACCGAGGCGGAGATCGTCTCGTGGAAGGTCGCCGCCGGCGATGAGATCGCCGTCAACGACGTGCTCGTCGAAATCGAGACCGCCAAGTCGCTCGTCGAGCTCCCCTCCCCGTTCGCCGGCACGGTCGGTGAACTCCTCGTCGCCGAGGGCGACACGGTCGAGGTCGGGGCGGCGATCATCACGATCGCAGACGCCGCCATGGGCGCCGATGCCGCGGTGGGGCGTTCCGAGCACGGAGAGGCCGCCGAGCCCGCCGACGCGGAGGGGTCGGGATCGGTCCTGGTCGGCTATGGCTCGGGAGGACCGGTGCAGTCGCGCCGGCGCAAGCCGCAGGCCACCGCGGCCGAGCGCATCACCTCCTCCGTCGGTGTGGTCGCCAAGCCTCCCATCCGCAAGCTCGCCCGCGATCTGGGCGTCGACCTCTCAGCGGTGACACCCACCGGGGCGGCCGGTGAGGTGACGCGGGACGACGTCGTCAAGCACGCCTCCCAGGCGAGCGTGTTCCGCAACATCGAGACGCCCGAGTGGGGCGCCGTGCGTGAGGAGACGATCCCCGTCCCCGCCGCGACCCCGGCGCCGACCCCCGCGGCCGCAGACGACCGCGAAGAGACGATCCCGGTGCGCGGCGTGCGCAAGGCCACCGCCAGCGGGATGGTGCGATCGGCCTACACCGCCCCGCACGTGTCGGTGTGGGTGGATGTCGACGCGACCCGCACGATGGAGCTCGTCAAGCGCCTGAAGTCGTCGCCGGAGTTCGCCGACACCAAGGTCTCGCCGTTGCTGATCATGGCCCGCGCGGTCGTATGGGCCGTGCGCCGCACGCCCATGGTCAACGCGGCGTGGGTCGACACCGACGACGGTGCGCAGATCCGCGTCCGTCACTACGTGAACCTCGGTATCGCCGCCGCCACGCCGCGCGGCCTGCTCGTGCCGAACATCAAGGACGCGCACACGCTGTCCGTGCGCGAGACGGCCAAGGCGCTCGAGAAGCTGACGCTGACCGCGCGTGAGGGCAAGACGACGCCCGCGGATCAGCAGAACGGCACGATCACGATCACCAACATCGGTGTCTTCGGCGTCGATGCGGGAACCCCGATCATCAACCCGGGGGAGGTCGGCATCGTGGCACTGGGCGCGATCCGCCAGAAGCCGTGGGTCGTCGACGGCGAGGTGCGGCCCCGGTGGGTGACCACCGTCTCGGGATCCTTCGACCATCGCGTGGTCGACGGGGACCAGGTGTCGCGGTTCATCGCCGACATCGCCAGCGTGCTCGAGGAGCCCGCGCTCCTGGTCGAGTAGCCCCGTCTCCACGCCACGCCACGCCACGCCACGCCACGCTCGCGCTCGCCGGCCGCTCACGGCTCCCCGCACACGCCATCCCACACGCACCACAGGGCGCCGACCGTTCGGTTGGCGCGGAATGTCGCTTCGGCGTGCGGATAGGACGTCGCGTGAGAGGCGAACTGAGGGTGGCGCTGCTGGCCAACCATGCATGAGTTTGGGAACGATTATCATTTAGGCGTACACTGATGATCATGCGTGCTCCCCGAATCCTCCCCGTCATCGGCATCACCGCCGGTTCCGCTCTCGTCCTCGCCGGATGCGGCGCGTCGGACGGTGACGACGCCGGTGCGGCCGACGACACCATCACCGTCGTCGCGTCGACCAACGTGTACGGGCAGATCGCCGAGCAGATCGGGGGAGACGCCGTCACGGTGACCCCGATCATCGACAGCGCGGCCCAGGACCCGCACGAGTACGAGGGCAGCGCACAGGACCAGCTGCTCGTGAGCAACGCCGATGTCATTGTCGAGAACGGCGGAGGCTACGACTCGTTCATCGACGCGATGCTCGACTCCAGTGACTCCGACGCGCACGTCATCACCGCCGTGGAGTTCTCGCACGACTACCCGGGCGACGAGGACGAGCACGACGAGTCCGATGAGGGCCACGCCGACGACGAGGACCACTCCGACGAGGAGGAGGACCACGACCACGAAGGCGACGACCACTCCGACGAAGAAGAGGAGCACTCCGACGAGGACCACGAGGGTCACGACCACATCGAGGGCTTCAACGAGCACGTCTGGTACGACCCGCACACCATCGAGCACGTCGCCGAGGCGATCGCCGACGAGCTGAGTGAACTCGACCCCGAGCAGGCGGATGTCTTCGAGGCCAACCTCGCCGAGTTCGTCGAGGGGATCGAGGGGATCGAGGCCGAGCTCGACGAGATGGCGACCGAGTACGGCGACGACGAGATCTTCGTCACCGAACCGGTGCCGCTGTACCTGACCGCCGCCGCCGGGCTCGTCAACGTCTCTCCGGACGCCTTCACCGAGGCCGTCGAAGAGGGGCAGGACGTGTCTCCCGCGACGCTGCTGGAGTCCATCACACTGCTCGAGTCGGGCGATGTGCGCATGGTCATCGTCAACGCGCAGACCGGCGGTGCCGAGACCACCCAGATCATCACCGAGGCCGAAGCGCTCGGCATCCCCGTGATCGAGTTCGCCGAAACCCTTCCCGAGGGGGAGACTTATGTCTCGTGGATGCAGGCGAACGTCGCGGCGATGGCCGACGCGCTGGCGGAGTGACCCCTCCGCTCCAGATCAGGGGCGCCGCGTTGCGGCGCGACGGCCGCGACCTGTGGGAGGGCCTCGACCTCGAGGTGCAGCCGGGTGAGCTGATCGCCGTGCTCGGTCCGAGCGGCTCCGGCAAGACCACCCTGCTCCGCGCGATCCTCGGGCTGGAGCAGTTGAGTGAGGGGCGGATCACCGCCCTCGGCGAGCCGGTGCGTCGTGCCGGCAACCGCCGCATCGGGTACATCCCGCAGCAGCGACCGCTCCCGCCGGAGACCGCGCTACGGGCGCGCGACCTCGTCGCCCTCGGCGTCGACGGCCACCGGTTCGGCCTGCCGATCCCGCGACGTGGCGATCGCGCACGCGTCGACGGACTCCTCGAGGCGGTCGGCGCCGCCGAGTACGCCGACCGTCGTGTCGGGGAACTCTCGGGTGGTGAGCAGCAGCGTCTGCGCGTCGGGCAGGCACTCGCCGACGAACCCGCCCTCCTGCTGTGCGACGAGCCGCTGACGAGCCTCGACCTGGCGAACCAGCAGGCGGTGATCGGACTCATCGACCGGCACCGGCGCAACACCGGCGCCGCGGTGCTGTTCGTCACCCACGACATCAACCCGATCCTCAGCCGGGTCGACCGCATCCTCTACATCGCGAACGGCCGCTTCGAACTGGGGCGTCCCGAACAGGTGCTCGAGTCGTCGACCCTCACACGCCTGTACGGCACGGCCGTATACGTGCTGGAGGCCGGCGGGCGACTGGTCGTCGTCGGCGCTCCGGACGCCGAGGAGCACCATCACCACCACCACGACGAGGACGACGTATGAACTGGGCCGACGTCTGGGACGCCATGTTCGGCGGGCTGCCCTATTACGGTCAGATCCTGGAGCTGGTGTGGAACTCCGTCGTCGCCGGTGCCGTGCTCGGGCTTGTCGGCGGGCTCATCGGTGTCTTCGTCATCCAGCGCGACATGGCCTTCGCCGTCCACGGCATCAGCGAGCTGTCGTTCGCCGGCGCCGCCGCGTTCCTCCTGTTCGGATTCGATGTCGTCACCGGCTCGATCGTCGGGTCGCTCGTGGCCGCGGCCCTCATCGGCTGGTTGGGTGCGCGGGCGCGCGACCGCAACTCGATCATCGGGGTCCTGATGCCCTTCGGCCTGGGCCTGGGCATCCTCTTCCTCTCGCTCTACAGCGGTCGCACCGCGAACCGCTTCAGCCTCCTGACCGGGCAGATCGTCTCGGTGCAATCCAGTCAGCTCACGTGGCTGATCGGCATCGGCGCGCTCGTGCTGCTCGGTCTCCTGCTCATCTGGCGCCCTCTGCGGTTCGACTCGCTCGACCCGCAGGCAGCCGGCGCCCGCGGGGTCCCCACGACCGCGGTGTCCCTGGGGTTCATGCTGCTGCTCGGACTCATCGTCGCGGTCGCCGTGCACATCATCGGGGCGCTGCTGGTGATGGCGCTGCTGGTCACCCCGGCCGCCGCGGCCATGCGGGTGGCCTCCGGGGCCCTGTCGGTGCCGTTGCTGTCGGCGCTGTTCGGATTCGTCTCGGCGGTCGGGGGCATCCTGCTCGCGATCGCGGGCACACTCCCGGTGAGCCCCTACATCACGACGATCTCGTTCGTGATCTATCTGGTGTGCCGCGTCATCGGTGCCCGTCGGGGCCGCGTCCTCCGCGCACGCGCCGCATAGGCACTGCCCGGGTCATCTTCAGGAGCCCGCGGGTAGACTCCCCACCATGGTCGAGCGCAACACCTGGCAGCGCGAGCGCGTGCGTGAGGCGCTCGGAGACGCGCGCGGTTTCGTCAGCGCCCAGACGCTGCACGCCACCCTCCGTGAGGAGAACACCGGCATCGGGCTCGCCACCGTGTACCGTGCGCTCGCCGGCTTCGCCGCGAAGGGGCAGGCCGACTCCCTGCAGAGTCCGGAGGGGGAGAACCTCTATCGGGCCTGCGAGTCCCCCGGTCACCATCACCACCTCATCTGCCGCTCCTGCGGTCTGACCGTCGAGATCGCCGCATCCGATGTCGAGCAGTGGGCGCACTCGACGGCATCGGAGCACGGCTTCACCGCCGCCGAGCACGTCGTCGACATCTTCGGCCTGTGCCCGGCGTGCACGGCCGCCCAGGCGAACGAGCGTGCCGACGACTGACGCCGGGCGCCGTTCCGCACCCTCCGCGGTCGAGCCGTCATCGACCGCCCGCGCGCTGTTGTGGGTGGGCGTCGGTGTCGCGGTGATCGGCGCGCTGTTCGCCATCGACCTGCTGCTGCCGACGCTGTACCCGCTGGCGCTGTCCACGCGCGCCCAGGACGGGCTGACACTCGCCATCAGCGTGCTGATCGAGTCCCTCCCGTTCATCGCCCTCGGCGTGGTGCTCTCGATCGTCGTGCAGGTGTGGGTCCCCCCGGGCGTCATCGAGCGCTGGCTGCCGCGCGCCGCATGGGCGCGACGTGCGGTGCTGTCCCTGCTCGGAATGCTGATCCCCGTATGCGAGTGCGGGAATGTGCCGTTCGCGCGCGGCCTGCTCATGCGCGGTTTCAGCGTTCCCGAGACGATGACCTTCCTCATCGCGGCGCCCATCGTCAACCCGATCGTGATCATCACGACCCACGCGGCGTTCGGCTTCGACGACGGCATTCTCGTCGCGCGCATCCTGGGCGGCTACCTCATCGCCAACCTCATCGGGTGGCTGTACAGCCTGCACCGCGACCCGGACGGGCTGCTCACCGAACGTTTCCGGGATACGTGCGAGCTCGTCACCCACGAGACCGGAGGACGATTCCGGCGCAGCCTGGCGCAGTTCGTCGTCGAGCTGCGGGCGGTGATGCCCGCACTGATCATCGGATCGGCGATCGCCGGGGCCGTGCAAGTGCTCGTGCCACGGGAGCTGCTGCTGGCGATCGGATCCGACCCGGCGCTGTCGATCGTCGCGATGATCGCCCTGGCGATGGTGGTGTCGATCTGCTCGAACGTCGATTCGTTCTTCGCGCTCTCCTTCGCCTCGACCTTCACGCCCGGGTCGATCGTCGCGTTCCTCCTGGTGGGTCCCCTGGTCGACGTGAAGATGCTCGCATTGTTGCGGACGACGTTCACCACCCGCACCCTCGTCGGCATCGTGGTCGTGGTCGTGCTCAGCGCCTTCGCCATCGCGACGGGGGTGAACCTCTTTGCCTGACCTCGGTGCGCTCGGCAGTCGCTGGCTCGGCGTCGGGTTGTCGACCATCATCGCGGTGGTCACCCTGTCGCTGGCGATGACCGGCGATCTCGACCTGTACATCAACCCCGACTCGTCGTGGTTCGCGGTACTCATGGCCGTGGTCCTGCTGGTCGGTGCGGTGGCCTCGTTCGCTTTGCCCCTCGGGGCCGAAGCCGACCACGGTCACGACCACGGCCCGACCGGGCCGACGCCGGGACCGCGTCGACGGGGGGCGGAGGCGGAACCCGACCCGGTGATGGCCGCGCCCGCCCCGGAGCCGAGCCCTGCCGTCGGCGAGGAGACCCCCGGGCATCCGATGACCCGCGCCGAGCTGCGTGCCGCCCGCGAGGCGGCCGAGAACCGCCAGGCCCCGGCCCCACCGCACGAAGAGCCCGCGGGCGACGCCCATGCGCACCCGCCTGCGCATCCGGCCGCCGTCGCCGCGTCGGTCACCGGCGGGGTGATCGCGTCGGGCGTCGTGCTGCTCACCCTGTTCCTGCCGCCGTCGTCGCTGTCCGCCGAGCTGGCGCTCTCGCGCGATGTCGGCGTCACACCGCTGTTCGCGGGTCAGGACGCGGTGCAGCTTGCCGCATCCGGCGACACGTCGGCCTTCGGCATCGGTGAATGGTCGACCGTGTTCGCCACCTCCACCTCTCCGGAGACCTTCGACGGACAGGA
The DNA here is from genome assembly GCA_002703245.1 of Microbacterium sp. GTDB lineage: Bacteria > Actinomycetota > Actinomycetes > Actinomycetales > Microbacteriaceae > Microbacterium > Microbacterium aquimaris. The sequence continues at coordinate 2,596 of NZTV01000049.1, read as the reverse complement.
GGTCACCCTCACCGGTTTCGTCGCGCCCGGCGACGACGGTTTCGGGTTGACACGTCTGGTCATCACCCACTGCGTGATCGACGCGCAGACCGCGAGCGTCCCGGTCAGCTCGACCGGCGAGGTGCCGGCCTCGGGTCAGTGGGTCGAAGTGTCGGGCACGGTCAGGGCGGCCAGCGACGGGACCTTCACGATCGACGCCGCCGAGGTCACCGAGATCGACGAACCCGAGGACCCGTATGAGTACTGACGCGGCCGGGGGTACCCGAAGGCTCGGCTTCGGCGCGGTGTTCGCGATCGTGGTCGCGATCCTGGCCGTGCTGGCCACGATCGGTGCGGTCGTGAGCGTGGCGCAGGGCCCCCGCGTGACCGACGTCGCGGTCGATCCCGAGGCCGCGGTGGACGCATCCGGCACCCGTCTGATCTTCACGACCACGCAGTCGCTGCAGGAGGTCGACGCGTCGCAGGTGACCGTCACCCCCGACGTGTCCTTCGCCGTGGACACCTCGGGCCGCAGTGTCGGCGTGCGGTTCAGCCTGCCGTTGTGGGACGAGACCGAATACACCGTCACGATCGACGGTGTGACCGGCCTCGGCGGGGGGCCGAGCGCCACCCTCAGCGAGACGTTCACCACCCCCGCGATCGACCTCTACCTGCTGCAGCGCGGCGGCGAGAACGGCGACAGCGTGTTCGTCACCGACCTCGGTGGCGAGCAGGCGATCCCCGTGTTCACGCATCCGGCCATCGAAGACTTCCGCGTCACCGCGGACCACCTCGTCATCTCGGTGCGCGACGAACAGGACCGCTCGCAGCTGATCGTCACCGACCACGACGGTGAGAACGAGCGCACCCTTGCCTTGCCGGGCGAGGGATCGATCGCGAACCTCCAGGCCGCCGACCGCGGCGACCGTATCGGATACACCTATACGGACGCCGCGGTCGGCACGGACGGCGCACTCGAGAGCGCGCTGTTCACCGCCTCGGTCGACGACTCCGCCGCCGACGACGAGCCGGTCCAGGTCGTCGTCGAGGGCAGCGATCCCCGCGTCGACTCATGGTCGTTCGTCCCCGACACCGACAGCGTGCTGTTCGTCGGATTCGACAGTGCGCTGACACTCACGGGCCCCACGGGGGAGAACCCCGCCTCGTTCGGGCTGGCGAACACCATCGCCGGCATCACTCCCGGAACGTCGGAGGCGATCATCGACCGACCCGAGGGGTGGGTCGTCCTCGACCTGTCCACCGGTGACGAGACCGACCTCGTGCAGACCTCCGACGAGATCGGCACGCCGAACGACGTCGAGCCGATCCCCGGCGGCGGCACGTTGCGCACTTTGTCGTTGCGGGATGCATCGGGGCAGCCGATCGCCACCACCGTCGCGACCGTCGACGCGGACGGGGCGGCCGACATCGTCATGGATGTGCCCAACGGGGACGCCGTCCTGCAGACGTGTGTCTCGCCGAGCGGCCGCTACGCCGCCGTGCTCGTCGCCCCGGACATCGTCTCCAACCGCTACGACGGCTACCTGCTGCCGCTTCCCGACCGTGTCGAAACCCACATCCTCGCCCTGGACGACGCCGAAGAGATCGTCGCGCTGTCCGGCTTCGACGCCTCATGGTGCCGCCTGCCTCCCGGATGACCTCCGTCGTGGGCGGGGTTCCGGTGCGCGCGGCCGGTCGGACGGACCTGATCGGGCTCCCGGTGGAGGTCGCGCCGAGACTGCTCGGGGGAGTCCTCGTGACCGAGGTCGACGGGGACAGGGTCGCGGTGCGCCTGACGGAAGTCGAGGCGTACCACGGTCTCGGAACAGGGGAGGTGCCCGATCCCGGATCCCACGCGCGCCGGGGCCCGACCAGCCGCAACGCGACCATGTGGGGTGACCCGGGCCACCTGTACGTCTACCTCAGCCACGGCATCCACTCCTGCGTGAACGTCGTGTGCGGACCGTCCGGTGTCGCAGGCGCGGTGTTGTTCCGCGCCGGCGAGGTCGTCGAGGGTCGGGATGTGGCCATCCGGCGTCGCAACACCGGTCGGGGCGTGGTGCGTCGCGACCGCGACATCGCACGGGGCCCGGGACGGTTGGGCGACGCGGTGGGCCTGCGGCATGTGATGCACGACGGTCTCGATGCGATCGGCCTTGAGGGCGACCGGGAGACGACCGCGCGACTGTGGCTTCCCGCGCATCCGGTGATCGCCCCCGCGTGCGGGCCGCGCGTGGGTGTGGCCGGTGTCGCCGGCACCGCGGAGTACCCGTGGCGATTCTGGATCGAAGGCGACCCGACCGTGTCCGCCTTCCGGTGGGGTAGGGGAGCGGCGGAGCTGTCAAGCCCGACACGCCCGGCATGCTAGGGTTGTTGTTTGTCTGCGCGCACTCCAGCGCGTAGTTCGCATCCCACACCCTCTTCAGCCCGGCGACGGGACGTCTTCGGTGCGGGGCGCAGACAAGGGATCTTGGGTGAGGCCGTCCGGCCTCACGGTACAGAAGGAGACACCATGGCCGCAGTGTGCCAGGTGACTGGAGCGGTTCCCGGCTTCGGTCACAACATCTCGCACTCGCACCGCCGGACGAAGCGCCGCTTCGACCCGAACGTGCAGAAG
>NZTV01000048.1 GCA_002703245.1 Microbacterium sp. | reverse complement strand
GCCGAGCAGAACGTCTGCACAGACTGCGCCCGGAGAAGCCGCAGCGACCCAGCGATGGACGGGGGTTCGATTCCCCCCATCTCCACAACCGTTGTCACCGCGAGGAAGCCCCTCGATCCCCTTGGAAACACTGGGATCGAGGGGCTTTTCTTGTTTCCGGGGGCGGGCACGCTCAGGGCTGAATCCCACAGAAAACCCACGGATGATCTCAGGCGGGCAGTCCGAGCGCGGCGAGCGCGCGTGTAGCGTACGGCGCCGCACGGTCACCCATCCGCTCGGCGACGTCGTCGAGATCTCCGTCGAAGAGGTCCGCGTAGGTGTCGAGCGTCATCGCCGCCGACTTGTGTCCGAGCATGCGTTGCACGACCTTCACGTGGGCGCCGGATGCGACGGCGAGGGAGGCGGCCGTGTGGCGTAGGTCGTGAAGCGTGAGCCTTTCGAGGTCGGCGCGCTTGCACGCCATGCGGAACCAGCTTGTCGACCCTTCCGCTGTGGTGGGGCGGCGTTGATATCCATCGAGGTCGCCAGGGAACAGCAAGTCGTCGGGGCCCTTGCCATGGGCGGCCTGGGCGAGCAGCTCGTCGAGGAATGCTGGGTAGGGGACGGTGCGCTTCTCCCACGTCTTCGGTGCGCCGACCTTCACCCGCCCCTTCACCTGCGGGGCATTCTCGCGGACGTGCAGGCGCCGGCGTAGGCGGTTCAGGTCGCGCACGCGGAAAGCGATCGCCTCGCCCCATCGGACTCCGGTGTATGCGAGCACCAGGATCAGGGTCGCGCGGTCGACGGTCCGCACGGCCTCGGCGAGCCGGCACACTTCGTCATCGGTGAGGTATCGCCGTGCGGTCTTCCCGTGCTTCTTCGGCTGACCCTTGATGCCGGCCGCTGGGTTACGGCTGATCCGCTGGTCGTCGACGGCGACGTCGAGGATCCCCCGGAGGATCCCGAGGCACCGGAGGACGACGGTCGCTGATCTTGGCCCATCTGTGTTCCGGCTGGTCGCGGACCGGTCCGTCGGGGCAGTCCCGTCGAGGAGGTCCTGGACCCATGCGGTGACCTCTGAGGGCTTGATGTCGCCGACGCGCCGGCTGCCCCACTTCGGTGCCACGTAGACGCGCCAATCCCGTTCGAGCGTGTCGGTGTAGGACGGCCTGAGTCCACGCTTGAGCTTGAGCCAATCCGGGCCAAGCATGCCGACGGTGGCTTTGGAGCGGCCTGGGTCGATGTAGTCCCCGGTCGCCTTCGCGACGGTCACCGAGGCGAGGAAGTTCTCAGCCTCCCGCTTCGTCCTGAATCCGCTCTTGTCGGTGGAGGACTTGTCGGGCTTGCGGTATCGAACCCGCCAGCGACGGCCTGCGGCGATCTCGTAGGACTCGATGCTCCCGGCCATGTCAGGCTCCTTCTGCGACGCGGATGCCGCGGTATCGCCACTGCCCGAACCCGTGTCGTGGGCGCGAGTAGGTTACGCCTCGCATCGGGGTAAGGCAGTGCTCGGCGAACGTGTGCACGACGTCGACCGTGACGCCGAGCTCGTCGGCGATGAAGTGTCGGTCGGGGTTGATCCGCTCGAGCTGGGCGTACTGGTCCGGGTGGATCAGCAGCTCCGCGGCGTAGATGTCGGCTCGTCGTTCGGCGTCGACGTCTCCCTCGCACTGGTGGTCGTGGAATGCGTGCCCGAGCTCGTGCGCCAGGACTGAGACTTGCTCGGCTGGCGTGAGGTCGAAGTCGTAGACGATCCGGCGAGCTGCGGAGTCGTACCACCCCCGGTACGGTCTCGGCAGATGCGCGACGTGGACGGATACCCCGAGCTGCGCCGCGTGTGAAAGCAGATGCTTCATGAACCCCCCTATGAGCACACTCTGCGTGGTGGTGCCGACACTCAGTCAGCGTGCGGCTGCTGGTCCGCCTTCCGCGTCTTGGTGTCCGCGGCGAGCTTGGCCGGCGGCGTCTGGCGGCCGAGATAGGTCACGTTGTCGCTGTTGGATCGCGGACTCATGAGGTCGAACGGGTCGAGCCTGAGCACCAAGGCGATCTTCTCGACGTCGTTGGTGTTGAAGGGCTTCTCGCCGCGCATGCGTGTGTAGAAGTAGTTCTTCGACATCCCGGCTGCGGTGTAGACCTCTGCGATCGGACGACCATCACGCGCGATGGCGTCGTCGATGTTGCCGTTCACGCGTCGGCTGAACTCGCCAGCCTCGCCCATCCCTGCTCTACTCATCACATGCACAGAGTACCTATCTGGGGTACTTGATACAAGAAAGTACCTAAATGGGTTGCAGGCGGGTACCTAAATAGGTACTGTCTCCCTCATGACGAACGAGGCAACACCGATCAGCGTCCGAGTGACGCGGGCGATCAAGGCTGAACTTGCCCGCCGCGACCTCGATGGAAACGACCTTGTCGAGCCGCTCAAGATCGGGCGGAACGCGATCTACGCGCGACTCCGCTATGAGCAGCCCTTCGACCTCGATCAGATTGAGAAGGTCGCCGAGTTCCTCGGGATGACGCCCGACGAACTGATCGACTCGGCTCGACGGACGCCGGTGCTGGCGGTTGCATCATGACCGCCACGCCGGCGAAGGTCACGCGCCTACGTCCCGTGACGGCCGAGCCGGTCTACCTGTCGCCTGACGAGGTGTGCGCGCTCATCCCTGGGATGACCGTCACGAATCTCAAGGAGCTGCGCTCGAGCGGCAAAGGCCCCGCGTTCTACAAGCCGACCGGTGACCGCGGCCACCTGACGATCTACAAGCGCGACGACGTCGTCGCATGGGTCGAAGCCTCCCGGACAACCACGCGGGAGCAGCCGTGAGTGCCGTGCGGTTCCTGCTCGTCGTCGCGACGCTGCTTGCCGCTGTGCTGTGCGTGCCGGCGTCGCTCGTGCCGGTCCTGAACACGGCCGACCTCATCGTCGGTGCTGCCCCCATCGTCATCATCCTGATCGTCGCCACTGGCCGATCACCCAAGACACCCGCCGGGGGCGACGCCCCCAACGTCGCCGACCCCCACGCCGACGCGCCCCCGGCGGGCCCACGCATCTAGACCTCACCAACCACCAACTACAGGAGTCACCCCTCATGGATGGCATTGCGATCTTCTGCGCCTACTGCGCGGCCGCCGTCACCTTCATCGGATTGTCGATCTTCGGCGCCGCGCGAATCACCGCGGAGGCCGAACGTGAAGCGGAGCTCGACGTGGAGCTGGACCGATGACCGCGTTCTTCGTCGCTGGCACACCGGTGCAGCAGGGCTCCAAGACGGCGTACGTCGTCGGCAAGCGGGCGGTGCTCACGGACAGCAACAAGGCGCAGCTGAAGCCTTGGCGCGCCGAGGTCGCCCGCGTCGCTGAAGCGACCTGGTGGAGCCTCACCAAGATCGAGGGGCCCGTCCAGGTGTCGGCCGTGTTTGTCATGCCTCGCGGCGCCACGGTGAAGCGCGAGCTTCCGTCGGTCGCACCCGACATCGACAAGCTCGTCCGCGCCCTGCTCGACGGCGTCACCGATGCCGGGAACGTCTGGCGAGATGACGCGCAGGTTGTGCGTCTCGTCGTGGACGAGGTCTACGGCGTTACCCCCGGCGTGCACGTCGACATCACCCCAACCTCACGGGTCGCGATGGTCGCGGCACTCACCGAGAACGCGGCGGCTGCCGCGATGGAAGGAATCGCATCATGACCGAACTGAAGCCCACCGCGTTCAAGCGGGGCGTGCCCGCCGAGCAGGCCAACGGCCTCTACGGCATCGAGGACGAGTTGATCGAACTGCCGGCCGGCGAGCAGATCGTCGCCGTCGTGACCCTGACCGTCGAGGAGGTCATGGAGAAGCGCAACGCCGGGGAGGTGTGGCCGGTGGTGGGGTTCACCCACATCGAACCGCTACACCATCCGGACGCGATCGCCGCGGCGCTGAAGCTGCGTGACGAGGCGTACAAGAAGCGCACCGGTCAGGATGCGCTCGATATCCCCGAGGACGACTGATGCCCGCGCCGGCCGCACTCTCGCCCGAGCATCTCGAAAAGCTGCAGGCGGACCATGGCCTCACCGAGGCGGCAGCCGAGTCGGAAGCCTGGGACACCTGGGGTCGGCACCGGTTTGGCGTGTCGTGGCGGCAGGGTTTCCGAACCGCATGGTGGGCCGCCGTCAGGTGGGTGCTCGAGCAGCAGATGCAGGTCGACGAGCTCACCGAAGGTCAGATGCTCGCTGAGCTCCGAAAGGGCCCCGCCTCCATCTACTGGCCGATCAAGGCCGACGACCCGCGGTTCTACGCCGACTGCCCTCGCTGCCGGCGTCCGGTGCTGATCGACGCGCGCGGTCTCTGCGACACGTGCGCCTACGAGTTCGAGGAAGACAGGAGTCTGTGATGGCCATCACCACACGCAAGCCCACCGGTGTTCCGCCCTGGCCGATCATGCTACTCGCGGGCCGCGAGAAGGCGGGGAAGACCTGGGCGGCGTTGTCCGCGTCGGGATCACCGCTGGTCGGTCGAACGCTGTACATCGGTCTGGGCGAGGATGACCCGGACGAGTACGGCCTGATCCCTGGTGCGGAGTTCGAGATCGTCGTCCACGACGGCACGTTCGAGGGGTTCCTCGGCGCGGTCCGCGATGCGGTAGCGGAGCCGCCGGTCGGGGGCCTGCCGACGCTGGTTGTCGTGGACTCGATGACGCGTCTGTGGAACCTGATCCAGGACAACATGCAGGCGATCGCGAACCGTCGCGCGAAGGGCCGGAAGACCGCGTCGGGGGACTACACGATCTCGACGGATCTGTGGAACGTCGCCGCCGGGCAGTGGCAGGACGTGATGGATGCGCTGCGGATGCATCAGGGTCCGGTTGTCCTCACTGCACGTCTGGACTCGGTCGCGGTGATGGAGAACGGCGCACCGACCGGTCAGAAGGAGTGGAAGGTTCAGGCGCACAAGACGCTCGTGTTCGACGCGTCGGTAGTCGTCGAGATGCGCGAGCGGGGCAGCTTCCTGATCACTGGACTCCGCTCCGTGCGGATCGCGCTCGAGAAGCCGAAGCAGTACCCGGACTTCACGGTCGAGAAGCTGTGGGGAGACCTGGGCCTCGCCGAGGGCACGGGGAAGCGTGAGCACGCTGCGGTCGTCGCCGACAAGGCGGGACCCGAGCCCGGACAGCCGACAAAGCAGGATCGCGTAAACGCCGCCGTCGCCGCCGTTCAGAAGGCGTCGGCGCCGGAGAAGCTCGACGAGATCGAGGAGCACGCGAAGAAGCTCGGCATCGACGGTATCGAGCCGCTGAAGGGCGCCCTCGTTGCGAGACGCGCTGACCTGGGCGCATCCTCTGGCGACGCGTGGACACCGCCCGAGTCGGAGCCGGTCGGCGCGAGCTCGGTGACGACGTGGAGCACTGCCGAGGTGAAGCCGTGACCGCCGTGGATGCCCCGCTGGTGCGGGACCGTGACGGCGCGATCCTCGGCATCGACTTCCGTCGCACGGAGCTGTCGCCGATTCAGGTGCCTGGTGTGATCGAGGCGAAGCAGGTGATGCTCGGCGACGAGATCCGTGCACACGACGTGAAGGGTGTCGTCTACACCAAGCGCTCACACGGCACAGACGGAACTGTCTACCTCGGAGTGACGACGGCGGACGGTGCGGAGATCCTGCTGGAGCTCCGCAGCAGTGAGCGTGTGCACGTCACGGCGGTTGGAGCGTTCGACCGATGAGCACTACCGCTGAGGTACTGCGCGACCTGATCGGTCTGGAGGTGGACCCGAACGACGCGCTGCACAACAAGCTCGCCGAGACGGTCTATCGTCTCGGTCCGGCCGCGACGTACGGGCAGCGGATCGTCGCGTTGCGGTTCGACTTCGCGTGGGAGCTGCGCGACGCCGGCAAGGTGTACGGCACCGCGAAGGCGGACTACGAGCACGCGCTGACGCAGGTGGTTGAGATCACGGAACGCGCCGCACTCGAGGGCAAGAAGATTTCGCTCGGGCTCGCGCAGGCGATGGCGGAGAAGGACGCGTACGAGCTGAAGCTCACCTACCTGGTGGCGGAGCAACGTGAGCGGGCGATGAGGAAGTTCCTCGACGCGCTCGACGCGGCGCTCGACAACCACCGCACGGATCGCGCCGACTCGCGTGCGGGGGACCGTGCGCACGCGCAGGGCTACGGCGGGGGTGCGTGATGGGCGCCGGGGATTTCACCGCGGCGACGGTGCGGCTCGTGTTCTTCGCTCGTGACTGCGAGCAGTGCTTCCGGTGTCGCCGGGCGCTGCGGTGGGAGGACCGGGGGATGGGGTGGTCTGCGCACCACAGGAAGCCGCGTGGCGCTGGTGGCGTGTTCGGAGCTGCGGCGGAGGGGGTCGCATCGCCAGCGAACTGCCTGGTGCTATGCGGGTCGGGCACGACGGGATGCCACGGGTGGGTCGAGAAGAACAGGCGTGTCGCTGCCGAGACGGGGCTACTGATCTCGCGGCTCGGTGTTGGTGACGAGTTCGAGCCGACTCGGGTGCGGGTGCAGCGAGAAGACGAGACGTGGTGGCTGCTGACAGATGGCGGCCGAGCAGTGGAAGTGGAGGGCAAGACATGGGCGTAGCTGGTGGCGTGCCGGTCGCGGAGGCGACGGCGAAGGACTTCATGCAGGTCCGCGCAGCGCTCGTGCGTCGCCTCGGAGGTGCGAACGAGGCGCTCGTGTGGACTCGCATCGATTGGCGGGCGGACTCGGCGAGGGTGGCGCATCAGACGGAGGACGGCACCCACTGGTGGGCGGCGACCTACCCGGAGATCGCGGACGAGACCGGTCTGACCGCGGAGCAAGTTCGGCGAGCGGTGGAGAAGTTGATCGATGGTGGGTTCCTTCGTGCGGAGCAGCAGCACGGCTTCTCTCGGAAGAGAAGCTATGCGCCGATCTACTCCCATGTGGCGGATTCGCCAGATGGCGAGGATGCCGGATCGAAGCGGCGAGATCGCCAGATCGATGTGGCGGATTCGCCAGATGTACCTCTTATAGAGACATCAGAGACAGGAGACACCCCTGTAGTCCCCAAGGGGGACGACGTCGACGAGGTGTTCGGTGAGATCTGGCATCTCTGGCCGACTTCTCGGCGGGGTACGACGAAGGTCGCCCGGGCGAAGCTCGAGGCCGCGCGGAAGGCAGTGCCGCTCCCGGTCGTCCTCGAGGCCGTGCGGCGCGATGTCGCGGTGTGGCGGTCGTGGCCGCCGCAGGACGTGCAGTACATCCCGCTGTTGACCACGTGGCTGAATCAGGGACGGTGGGAGCCGCAGGCGGCAGCACAACCGCGTCAGGGGCGCGTCTCCACTGTCGACGCTGGTCGCGCTGCTGACGCGATCCTCGCGCAGCACGAGCGTCGGGCGGTGTCCGCGTGAGTCCCCGGGAAGCGAACGTGCTGCTGACGCGTGCAGCGCTGATCGACAGTCGCCTGCGTCGTGATCCGGAGGAGCGGGCGCAGATGGCGATCGAGTGGGCAGACGTCCTCGCGTCGGTGCCGTTGGAGCTCGCGATCGAGGCGATGCGCGAGCACTACCGGGAACAGACTCGGTCCATCATGCCCGCGGACATCGTGGCCCTGGCCGCGGACATGCCTGCGGCTGGTCATGAGCATCCGGTGGACGTCCGCGAATGGCTCGGTGCACGAGGTGTAGACCCCGGCGAGTTCCAGGCCCGCATAGAGGCGGGGGAGCGTCCGACGCGTGTGCTGCGTGAGCTGGGATCGGGGATGGGCTCGTGACCGAAGTGACCCTGCCGTACGACCGGACCGCGGAACAGTCAGTGCTCGGCGCGGTGATGCTGTCACCGGACGTCCTGGACGACGTGATGTCGATCGTCGAGCCGGGCGACATGCACGACCCGAGGCACGAGACGATCTACGCCGCGGTGCGGCGCCTGCACGAGCGGAACGCGCCCACCGATGTCGTCGCGGCGACCGACGAGCTCCTCGCAGCCGGGGAGCTGAACGGGCAGCTGGACGCCGCCTATCTCCACGAGCTGACATCGGTCGTCCCGACCGCAGCGAACGGTGCCTACTACGCCACCATCGTTCACGAGCACGCGATCCGAAGGCGCCTCCTGGACGCGGCGACCGCGATCGCGCAGATCGCGGCGAACACCGGCATCGAAGCTCTCGACGCGGTCGAGATCTCGCGGGAGAAGGTCGACGGCGTCGGCGCGAACACTGCCCCCGCGATCGAGCAGTTCGGTGGCGCGGCGTTCGACTCGTTCGTGAAGGGCCTCGACGAGAAGCCCCGATACATCCCCACCCCGTGGTGGGACATCAACAACCACCTCGGTGGCCTCCGCGCCGGCGGGCTCTATGTGGTCGGCGCCCGCCCAGGACAGGGCAAATCGATCATCGGTCTGCAGGCGGCGCTGCGCCTCGCGAAGGAGGGACCGGTCGCGTTCTGCTCGCTCGAGATGTCCCGCGACGACCTGATGGCGCGGCTCGTGTCGCAGCTCGCGCAGGTGTCGCTGCACTCGCTGGTGAACCACGAGGTGTCGCAGTCCGGGTGGCAGAACATCGCGATGGTCCGCCAGCAGATCCAGCAGCTCCCGCTGTTCGTGTCGACCTCCGATGAGGTGTCGACGATCACTCAGGTGCGCGCGTTCGCGCGGTCTGTCGCGCGGCGTGCACCGAAGGGTCAGCGGCTCGCTGGTGTCGTCGTCGATTACCTGCAGCTGCTCACGTCGGGGGAGCGGGTCGAGTCTCGGCAGGTGGAGGTCGCGAGCTTCTCGCGGGCGCTGAAGCTGCTCGCGCAGTCGCTCGGGGTGCCGGTGATCGCGCTGTCGCAGCTGAACCGTGGCTCGACGACGCGGCGGTCGAACCGGCCGACGCTGGCCGACTTGCGCGAGTCGGGCGCCATCGAGCAGGACGCCGACGCGGTCCTCCTGCTGCACCGCGACGAGAAGAACTCCCCGAACCGGCTCGACGTGGATATCGCGAAGAACCGGCAGGGGCAGCAGGGGCGTGTGTCGCTGCAGTGGGAGGGAACGTTCTCCCGCGTGGTGTCACGCGCATGGTCACCGGCGAGCTTGCTCGACGACAACGAAGGGAAAAGGACATGGCAGTGAAGACGATCGTTGGGCGGCTCGGCGGAGTGCCGGAGGTGCGCGCGGCAGGTGGGAAGCACGTCGCGTCGTTCAGCGTCGCGGAGACGAAACGTCGCTTCAACCGCGAGACGAACCAGTGGGAGGACGAGTTCACGATCTGGCATGACGTGGAGTCGTGGCAGGCGGCGGACGCCCTGGGGCAGCTGCAGAAGGGCACCCTCGTGATCGTCGAGGGGGAGGAGCGGGACGCTTCGTACGAGAACCGTGAGGGCCAGCGGGTGCGGAAGATCGTGATCCGCGCGCGCACGGTCGGCACGGTCGTGCGTGACGCGCCGGCACAGCAGCCGTCGGGCTGGTCGGGGTCGGACAACGGGGCGCCGTTCTGATGGCCGCGGGACGTCGAACACAGGTCCAAGCGATCGACGACCTGACCGAGCAGCTTCGGGTCGCGAACACGCTGCATGCCCTCGCGTTGGGTCCGTCGGCGTGGGAGCACGACACATCAACGCGAGCGACGACGCCGACGGCGGTTGCTCGTCTTCATCAGCGGAACGCGTTGCGCGCGGAGGTGCGCGCGGCGCTGGGCATCAAGGAGGAGTTATGAGCATCCAGGCTGAGATCACCGTGACGGTCGCCGAGGTGGAGGTGACCGACGACTACCGCGTCGGGCTCTCCACGATCGAGCTGGCCACCACCTACACCCCAGACGAGGCGCTGCAGCTCGCCGAGGAGCTGGTCGCCGCGGCCGAGGAAGCACGCACCGCCGAGGGACTTGACCTCGCAGAGAATGCGGCTCCGTCGGAGGTCGTGCACGCCGCGCCCCCGTTCGGTGGCCAGGTCACGGCGTGCTGCGGGAAGCCGATGCGGTCACTCGACATGCCCGACCGGGTCAGCTACGAGTCGGACGAAGTCACCTGCTGGGGCAACGCGTCCCACGGATTCGATGTGGACGGGCTGGTGGCGCCGTGAGCACGCCGCTGCTGACCCCGCTCGACACGCCGATATTCGACGAGGACGTGATCACCGACATCGAGGGGCGCGTCGAGGACGACCTGAACTGTCAGCACCCTGGGTGCACCAACGCCGCTGACGTGCGAGTGGTCATGCGCTGCTGCAGGCGGTACGGCCTCGTCTGCTCGACGTGCCGGGACGACACAGAAGCGCGGGTTGAGATGGCCTCGGCATTCACGGAGGTCTGCTGCGGGGATTGCGGCCACGAGTTCCCCCGGTGGTCCCACTGGGCCGACATCGTGCAGGAGCTGGCGCTGTGAGCGCGGCCGACCGTCTCGAGGACGGGTTCCCCCACGGGACGAGGGACGGGTACGAGCGGGGCTGCAAGGGCGTGTGCCCGGCCGGGGAGGAGTTCGGCCTGTCCTGCCGGAAGGCGAAGAGCCTCGCCGCCGGCGACTACCAGTACCAGAAGCTCGCTCGCCGCGGCGCCGGCCCTGCAGAGATCGCGGACGCGCTCGGACTGATGCCAGAGATCGCGGCTATCGCGAAGCAGCGCCCCAAACGACTTGAGGAAGAACCTCCGGAGGAGGAGACCATGACCGCAACTGCGAAGCCGACGAAGGCGAAGGCCGCACCGAAACAGACGGGCCCCACGCAGCGTGAGGTGCGCACGTGGGCTCGTGAACAGGGCCTTGAGGTGAATGAGCGGGGTTCGCTCCCGAAGGCGCTCAACGAGGCGTACGTGGCCGCGCATGCGACCACTCCGCCCACCGTCGTCCAGGACGACGAGACGCCCGTTCCCGCTGAAGCCGTGAACGCGGAGGAACCGCTCGCCGAAGCCGAGCCCGTCTGGGAGTCGGTCGAGGATCTGGCAGACACGCCTCTGCCGGAGGAGGTCGTCCTGGTCTCGCGGGTGGAGGAGGAACGGTCTTCGCTGGTCCGCGCTCTGGAGATCGTGATGCGCCAGTGGGAGTCGGCTCGGCGACGGATCGACCAGCTCGAGGAGGAGCTGCGTTCGGCGGCGGCTGAGAACAAGGCTCTGCGTGATCGGCCCTGGTGGAAGCGACGCGCCTCATGACGTTCCTCGCTCGCTTCAACAGCCCGTGCGCGGACCGCACCTGCGACGAGCCGATCGAACGTGGCGACATAGTCGAGTACATCGACGACCAGCTCGTCCACGAAGGATGCACGCCCACCCCCGACCGCGGCCCGCGGCCGGTCTGCCATATCTGCTTCATCGAGATCGCACTCAACGGCGCATGCGGATGCGGAGCTCTCGCATGAGCATCCCCGTCGACGCGATCGACCCCACCGCCACAGCCCGCCGGTGGTCGGAGAAGTTCACCTACCACCTCGACCTGATCCCGGTCGTCCTCGAAGCGATCGTCGAAACCACCCTCCCCGCGTTGGGGGTCTCGCGCGGCGGATCACGCTTCGACCGGCCACAGGTGACCGGTGGCGGATACCAGGACACCATGAGCGCCATGCTGGCCGTCTTCGACCAGTCAGGCCGCGCAGACGGTATCCAACCGTCCGCCGCGGTGAAGGACGCCCGGGAGCTCTGGTCGTGGCTCGTCGAGTACACCAACGCCGTCGACGCATGGATTGCTCCCACCCGGCCGGCGCCGACTCTCGCCTCCCGTCCCGACGCTGATCCGCTCACCGCGCGCGCTCTCGCCCTCACCGCCTGCGGGTGGCTCATCGACCACGCCGACACCATCCACACCGTCACCGAGCTCGACGAGCACAGCGAAGCGATGTTCACCGAGATCCGCCGCCTCCGCGGCCGGTACGGGGTGACCCCGAGACCTCGAACACCGCGTGAGATGTGCACCACGTGCGGGCGCCGCGACGTCGTCGCAGCGTGGGCATCCGACCCTTCCGGATCACCGAAGCCGATCCGGGTTGCACGGTGCCGTAGCTGCGGTGAGACCTGGCGGGGTCGACCGTGAGCGCCGGGCCGATCGCGCAGGACCGCCGCGGCCACGTCGTCCCGGCGGCGTCGACGAACGCGACCGCCCGAGTCTGCGCGGCAGGGGATACCCAGGGACGCGGGTATTGCGGCCGGAAGGCGACCGGCTCGAAGGTCACGACCGACTGGGCGGCGGTTGTCTGTGCCGACTGCATGGCCGCGCGTCGCGCCGACGTCGCCGCGCAACGAGAAAGGACAGCCTCAGGACTGAACGCTCGCCGTATTCAGCCTGCTGGCTCAACCCGCGGGTATGACCGGTGCCACATCACGGACGGGTGCGGGGGAGACGAAGCATGCGCCTACCTCTGCCCCAGAACCACCCTCGGCTCACCGGACTCGGAGCGGTGAATGTCCGCCACGCGTGAAAGAATGGTAGCGACCCCGAAAGAGCGCGCCAACGCTCCCCGGGGCCTAACCCTGAATCGAACTGGACTCGATTGGAGGGCTGCGATGCAGTCTACCGACCCCACACTCAAGGCCGACTTCCTCGCCGCTCGCATCGCCGACGCAGTCGTTCTCGACACATGGACCACACCCCACGCCGACCTGACCGAGCGCGAGCGAGACCGTCGCGTCTGGTCCGAGCGGCAGTCGATCCACGGGTTCGAGGTGAAGGTGTCCCGGTCGGACTGGCTCACCGAACTCGCCGACCCGACGAAGGCCGATGCGTGGGCGCGGCACTGTCACTACTTCTGGCTCGTTGCATCCGAGAAGACGATCGTCCGCGGTGACCTGCCCGATGGGTGGGGGTTGCTTGTGCCGCACGGGGTCAGCCTTCGGGTCGCTGTGAAGCCCACACGGCGTGATCCCGAGCAGATGCCGCTCCCGATGATCGTCTCGCTCGCCCGCGCGGTACAGAAAACCGAAGTTGACATCGCCACACCCACCAATCACACGAACAGGAGCCAGGCATGAGCGACGACGCGCGTACCGAACTAGGCCGCAGAATTGATCCCAACGCGCTGGAGATAGACGCCTACCCGTTCCCGCTCGACGCGGTGGATCGCGTTGTCGAGTACTTGCTGAGCGAGCCCGTCGTAGAGCGCGCCGCGTACGCAATGTACCTAGATCGGCCGCTCGAACTCGATCAGGAGGGCGGCGACGACTGGGCGATCCTCCCGGACGAGTGGAAGTACGAGTGGAGCGAGGGCGCACGCGCCGCGATTGAGGGCGCCCTCGGTGTCCACGAATCGAATGATCCGGGGCCGACCACCAACCACACGAACGGAGCACGAAATGACTGACGCTTACTCGCTGGCGGACGAGTACGGCCTGCCCTGCATCTGCACGCCGGCCATAGCTGGCATCAGCGACGGGCCGAGTGTGGATTGCCCGGCCCACGGCATGACCACCAACCAAGAGTTCAGGACCAACGAAGGAGAGAAGAAACAAATCACCAACCACACGAACGGGAGCGAGTGATGCCGGTTCGCACGGTTCGGCGGAAGAGGTGACCAATGGCTGAGTGGGAGGCGGAGATCAAGATCCGTCGAAACGGACGTCTCGTCCGCATGGAACGCGCGCTCGGGTCTACACCGGAAACCGCGCTCTACAACGTGTATAACGACATGGAGCTGTGGGCGCAGGCTCAGTTCCACTGCGATGTCTGCGGATCCGAGAAGCACGACGCCCTGGGCCACCAACCGAATGAACCGGAGCCAACCACCAACCACACGAACGGGAGTTACTCAATGATTCCGGATGGGGCTGAGGGAGATTCCTGATGGGTATGTTCGACAGCTTCTACGGCAAGAATGGTGACGAGTGGCAGACCAAGGCGCTGGGCAGGTCACTCGAACGGTGGGACATCGGTGACCCCGTACCTGTGCCGTTCGACTGCCAGATGGAGGGGATCGGAGACGGTCCGGGTTGGCAGGTCGGGTTCGCGACCATTCGGGGCGGGCTACTCATTGAGGTGCCAGCGGAGAGAGACGAATCACTTCCGCTGATCCCGTACGCCGGTCTCGGGGCGCCATACATGCACGAGCGGTGGGCCCCCAAACACACAATTGGGGACCGAGATGCCTGAGGCCTGCCTCGTTTGCGGGCGGACCTACGAGAATGCCTGGCACTACGACGACCACGCTTGCATTGACATGGCCGACATCGCGATCGCGTCGCTGAAACACGAGTGCCATGAAGAGGTGAGCCGCCGAGGGCAGGCGGAGCCGTGCGAATTACAGTCGGTGGGTGTGCGGGTCGATCCGAACGAGAACAGCCCCTATCCCGTCTGCAAACGGCACGTTCGCGCGCCGATGGTACCTCTGCCTACTCTAGCCGAGGCCATCATGACCGCAGACTCCCAATCGAATGATCCGGAGTCACCCACCAATCACACGGATCGGACCACGACATGAGCGAGGCGCTGACGCGAGCACGCGAAACGCTGTCCGAGTGGGAGTCAGGCGATCGTTACTACCCGGGCAGCGAGGATCGCCTCTACTCGGCCCTGCACGCCCTCGTAGGCGAAGAAGCGGATCGGAGCGAGCGATGAGTGCGTGCCGCATTTGCAAGCACGACGAGACGGTGCATACCCGCCGACTCGTCAGCAAGCGCCGGGGCTTCAGCACACGCCAGGCGTGCACCGAGTGTGTCTGCGTCGAGAACGTGCAAGACCAGGCGGAGAGGGGCGAGACATGAATGCGCGCTGGAAGCGCATCTCGTGCGACGAGTACGAAGAGCACCTCGCCCTGATGGGCGACGCGAAGCGCGTCTACTCAGGGCTGACGGACCTGGACGGCGAATTCGGTACGCCGATCATCGAGACGGTCTGGTGCCGCGCCGACGCCCCTGACGAGCCTTTGCTCAAGGGCGTTCGGCACCCCTCGGTTCGCGCCGAAGGAGATGTCGCTCCCTGGCCGGACCGGCTCCCATGTGAGCACTACTTCATCGACGACGTGCGTACTCAGGTCCACACGAACGGGGACGAGTAATGAGCGCGGAGACGCTAAGGACACTCGACACAGCACTGCGCGAGCACCTTTCCGACGAGGGATTAGGCGGGATAACGACAGCATGGGTTGTTGTCGCGAACGCCACAGACGGCGGGGAGGAGGACGAGGGAACAATCTGGATCGAGACACCGCAACACCAGCAGCGATTCGTCTCGATGGGACTCATGGACGCAGGCATGGTGCTTACGCGCGGATTCGTCTACTCCTCGATGGTTCGCAACGCGATTGAGGGCGACGAATGAACACCCAATCGACCGGACCTGGGACATCCGATGGCTGACGTGACCTGCACCGGCTGCGGCCACACCATCACCACGGACGAGAACGATCCGGCCCTCGGGTCGAAACTCACAGTCCACATCGAAGCCTGCGACACCCACGAATGGCAGAAACCCTGCCGGCACACCGGACCCTGCTGGAAGACCGGATAACCGCATGCCCACCCTCACCTACCGGGAGGCCGCGAAGCGGGTCGGCCGATCCCGCCGCACCATCCGCCACTGGCGACTCAACGGAATGCGCATGGGGTGGGAGACCAGGGAAGGGCAACGCGTCCGCGTCGTCGAACTCGCCACCCTCCTCGCATGGTGGCGCCAACGCCTCAAGAACGACCCCGTCCACCAGCAACGCCTACGCGCTCAGAACGCCGCACAGACGGAAGCACAGGCCCAGACACGCCGGGAAACACCAGGGAGTTGACGGCCCACCGTTTGCCGCCCCTACATTCAAGATCAGACAGTTCTCACGAAGGCCCCGAACAGCACCAGCTGCGGGGCCTTCGTCGTTCCCTCGGCCGGGAGTAGAGCCGCCGCGCACACACGACGTCGCCGGCGCGAGAGCACGCTCCTCCCGGCCGAGTGGGGTCTGCCCGACAGGAGGTCCCTGCGATGGAGTACGAAGACCGTCGCGTAGACGTACTCATTGCGACGAGGAGTATCCCGCTCGTGAACGGACGCGGGCAGACGGCCAAGTCGATCCTCGATGCTCGCTCAGAGCCACGCGGTAGCTGTCTCCTGTGGCAGGGGCCTCCCGACCGGGACGGGTACGGGCGGGTGAAGCTTCAGGGCCAGGACTACCTCGTGCACCGGGTCGCCTACACGATCGAGCGTGGCGAGATCACCGCCGGGTACACCATCGACCACACCTGCCGAGACCACGCCTGCATCAACGTCGACCACCTCGAGGTCGTCACTCTTCAGGAGAACCAGCGACGCCGAGGACGATCCACGACGACACACTGCCCGAATGGTCACCTCTGGGCAGACGACAACATCCGCCCCATCCGGCGAGCCTCAGGCCTGGTGGACAAGTTCTGCCGGGCGTGCTCGCGCGAACAGGCGCGGGAAAGGCGCAGACGCGCCGCATAGACCGGTGTTCTTCTAAGGACTCCCACAATGGCTAGCGATTCCTCTGGCCAGGAGCACCTGCACCGAACGAGGGGCGCCACGACCACACCAAGGCGGGCGCCCCTCACACACACCCGGAGGTGCGGATGGCACGCACGAACACCCGCCGCCAGCACAAGCAACGCGCCGACTTCCGCGCCGAATGCGAAGCGAACGACGCACCCTGCTGGATCTGCGGCCTCCCCATCGACTACGAGGCCGCCTGGGACGACTGGGCCAACGACGACCGCTTCCAGGAGGACCACTTCTGGCCTGTCTCCACACACCCTCACCTGCAGGAAGACCCCGACAACAAGCGCCCCTCGCACGCTGGCTGCAACCGGGAGCGGGGGAATGGCGCACCCATCGTCGACCTCGGGATCCCGAGCAGGGAGTGGGCGTGACCATGGCCGCCCTCATCGTCGTCCTCAGCGCCGGCACCCCCATCCGACTCGACACCGACTGCCCCGAGTGCGGATGGGCTGACCTCTGGCAGATCCCCGTCCACAGCCTCAGCCACCACGGCGTCGGCACCGTCGCGATCGCCACATGGTGTCTCCGCTGCCAACGCCGCATGCCCACCACCTGAGAGCGAGGAACCAAATGCCCGAGCTCGACATCTACCAGCGCACCGACCACCGATGGGCATGGCGACTCCGCGCCGGCAACGGCGAGATCATCGCGACCGACGGCGGCCAGGGATACGAGAACGAAGCCGACTGCCGCCGCACCGCCACCGCGGTCGTCACCGGCCTCTACGCACCCAAGGGACTGGCGTGATGTCCATGTGGCGGATACGAATGCGCCGATCGCGCATCCTGAAGCCGCTCCGCATCGTCGAAGCGCCCGGCCCCGTGATCCAGTACGTCGGCTTCGGCGGCACCATCCGCAGCGTCACCACGGACATGAAGCTCGGCAGGGGAGTCTGGCGCACACCGGAGTACGGACTACGCCGCGCTGTATGGGACGCAGCCCACGGGTACGTCTCCGGGTTCCGCATACGCGACATCGCCTACTACCTCGTGACCCGCTCCTTCTCCGAACGCATCGCCGAGCGCGTCATCGCGTGGGAGCAGAGCAAGGAGACACGATGAGCGACACAGGACGAGGGGGAGTCACCCCAGGGCCAGCCCACCGCACCATCGGCGACCATGGGGGCAAGGAAGCGTACATACCGCTCAAGCCCCACACCCGCCACAGCCGCGCAATCCTCACCGAGACCATGAGACGCCTCGGCATCGACCCCGACAACCCGGGGGCCCCGAAAAATCCAGCATGACCACCGAGGGGCGGACCACCACCGGGGAGGTGTTCCTCTCTCCCCGCGTCTTGTGACGGAGGGGGGTCGCGCGCGCAGGAAGGAGCGTCATGGCTCAGGGGAGGGATCCGTTCCCGTCGCAGAGTGTTCACGCGGCGCTGAATTCGGCGGTGCGGCAGGCTTCGCACCTCACGGACGATCACCGTCCGGTCGTGGCGCTCGCGCGGGTGCTGGCGAAGCGGGTGGACCAGCTCGACAAGAAGGGGTTCGTCATCGACGGACGCTTTGACAACGTGTCGGCCGGGATGTTGCTGAAAGCGTTCGACGCGCTGGGCTTGACGGTGAAGGAGCCGCGGGGTGCGCGTCGGGTCACGCCGCGTGATGAGTCGCTGGTGCCGCCGTCGGCCGAGCCCGAGGACGCGGCGCCGCCGGTGACCGACATGGAGAAGTTCCGGCAGGGCAGAGCCGGGTAGCCGCTGAGACGGGGGTTGATCGTTGACCCCCGAGCACGGCATCACCGAACCCCGCGTGTGGACGAAGCCGCTTGTCGAACTGACGCCGGCGACGTCGCGCGGGTTCGACGTCATCAAGTTCGCGCGCGAGGATCTCGGCGTCCGGCTGCTGCCCTGGCAGGAGTGGCTGCTGATTCACATGCTCGAGCTCGACTCGTTCGGGCTGCTCCGGTTCCGGAAGGCGCTCGTCATCGTCGGCCGGCAGAACGGGAAGACCGCGGTCGCCGCGGTGCTGGCTGCGTACTGGCTGTACGTCGACGCGGGCCGCTGGCCTGAGCAGTTGCCTGAGCAGGACTTCATCATCGTGGGCGCCGCGCAGAAGCTCGACGTCGCGATGAAGCCGTGGAAGCAGGTGCGTCGATGGGGTGGGCCTGACGACGACAAGCTCGGCATCGCGCATGATCGGCGACCGGAGTTGCAGGCGCTGACGTACCCGCCGCGCACGGTCAACGGCGACGTCGACATCCGCACCCACGGCGGCGGGATGTACATGCCCCGCACGTTCGAGGGCGCTCGCGGCCACTCGGCCGCCCGGCTGCTGCTGGATGAGCTGCGGCAGCAGTACGACTACGAGGGTTGGTCGGCGATTGAGAAGTCCGCGAACGCGATGTTCGATTCGCTGCTCGTGGCGTTCTCGAACGCCGGCACGTCGCGGTCGATCGTGCTCCGCGACGTGCGCGACATCGCGACCGAAGGCGTCGATGATCCTGACACGGAGTGGTTCCTCGCTGAGTGGTCGGCTGATCCGAAGGCGTCCTTGTACGATCCGGCCGCGTTTGCTCAGGCCAACCCGTCAGCGGGGCATCTGCCTGGCATGACGATCGCTGGGCTGATGCGCACGGCGGCGAAGGCGAAGAATAAGAGCGTCGAGCGCATTGAGGTCCTCGGCCAGTGGGTGACGTCGCTCGTCGTGCCGTTCCTCGATTCGGAGGAGTGGCAGGCGTCGGCTGACCCGCACCTCGCCGATGAGGACGGTGACGTCGAGTCGCCAGGGTCGACCGTGGCGGACGGGTCGCGAATGGTGATGGGTATCGACGTGCATCGTGAGAAGCGCATCACCCGCACGAGCATCGGCGTCGCCGGGTACCGGGTCGATGGCCGCGCGCACCTCGAAGTCATCGCTCAACGCACCGGCATGTCGTGGGTAGTGAACCATGCGAAGGCGGTCCGCGCGAAGACGGGGATCACGCAGGTGGCACTGCAGACGAAAGGCTGTGACGCCGCCGACCTGGTGGCTCCGCTCAAGGAGGCCGGGTTTGAGGTCGTCGACATCTCGGGAACCACGCTGCTGCTCGCTGCTGGCCGCCTGCGGGACCGTGTCCGAGAGGACAAGGTCCGTCACCGTGGGCAGGGTCCGCTCGATCTGGCCGCCGACAACGCTACGACTCGCAGCCTTGGCGGCCTGCCCGTGTGGGATCGCGACGCGTCGCCGGTCGACATCGCCCCAGTGATCGCCGTCAACTACGCGCTCGTCGGGCTCGAATCGTTCGTCCCGCCGCCGCCGAAGGAACCCGCACCGCCGCCCCCGGCGGCACAGATCATCACCCGTGACGACGTCGGGAGCACCGCCGAGGCGAACCTCGCTGTCGCCGCGTTCTGACAGGAGGCCCGCCTTGACCGAGATCGGATACCAGAGCGGGGGCCTCGTCGGCTGGGCGGGGATGACGGCCGAGATCAACGAGACGAACCCGGATCTGATCTGGCCGCTCTCGATCGACGTGTTCGACCGGATGCGTCGCGAGGACCCGCAGGTGATGTCGGTGCTCCGCGCGGTGACGACACCGATCCAGGAGAACGAGTGGCAGCTTGACGCGGCCGGCGTCCGCGACGAGGTCGCACAGCTGGTCGCCGACGACCTTGGCCTGTCGATCAAGGGCAAGCCACGCAAGGCGCCGCTGCGCACCAAGGGCCGGTTCTCGTGGGATGAGTTCCTGCGGCTGGCGCTGCTAGAGCTGGTGTTCGGGCACTCGGTGTTCGAGCAGGTGTACCGGATCGACGACGCCGGGATGGCGCACCTGCGGAAGCTCGCCTGGCGACCGCCGCGCACGATCGCGGAGTTCAAGGTCGAGCGCGACGGGGGACTGGCCGCGATCGTGCAGCACGGCGTCGGCGCGCGGCCGACCAGCTCGGGCCCGGCGAACGTCGTCGGCGGATCGATCACCGGCGGTGTGAAGATCGCCGTCGACCGGCTCGTTGTGCTGGTGAACGAGCGCGAGGGCGGCAACTGGGTCGGTGTTTCGCTGCTGCGCGCGGCGTACAAGATGTGGCTCCTCAAGGACCGCACCTTGCGCGTGCAAGCCCTCGCGGCCGAGCGCAACGGCCTTGGCCTTCCGAAGTACACCAGCGCACCGCCACCTGACGGAGCGTCCTACGAGGACAAGGTCGCCTGGCTCAACAAGGAGATCGACCGCGGCCTCGACATCGCCAAGGGCGCACGAGCGGGCGACGCGGCCGGCGTCTCCCTGCCGCACGGCGCCGACTTCGGCTTCGAGGGCGTCACGGGCAAGGTGCCCGACCTCGACAAACAGATCCGCTACTACGACGAGCAGATCGCGCGCGCCGTGCTCGCGAACTTCCTGAACCTCGGCGGCGACAACTCCACCGGGTCCTACGCGCTCGGCGACACGTTCGCGAACTTCTTCGTCAACTCGCTCAACGCGCTCGCGCGGCACATCGCGACAACCGTGCAGCAGCACGTGATCGAGGACCTCGTCGACGCGAACTGGGGCGAGCAGGAGCCAGCACCACGGCTCGTCCCGCCGAAGATCGGCGCCGAGCACCCCGCCACGGCAGAAGCCATCCGCGCACTCCTCGAGTCCGGCGCAATCCGCTGGGACCCCGCACTCGAGGCGCACCTCCGGGAGCTCTACGGACTCCCTGTGCGCGAAGAGAGCGACGGGGCCACGGCCGACGAGAAGACGGGTGCCGAGGAGGCGCGGGAGATCGCCGAGGTGGTGCAGAAGGTCTACCTCGGCGTCGGCACGGTGCTGACCGAGTCCGAGGCGCGAGACATCGTGCGCCGTGCCGGCGCTGACCTCGGGGTGTATGGCCCGACATCGACACAGCCTGAGGAGGCAGCAGCATGACGCGAGGCGACAAGCGGTACTGGGGGAACCTCCCCATTCCGAAGACCAAGGCGGAGTTCTTCAACGCCGTGACCACGCCTGCGCCGACCGGCGACGGTGCGGTAGCCACCATCCGCCTCTACGGTCCGATCGACTCGTGGGGCGGGTTCTGGGGCGTCTCGGCGAAGGACGTCAGCGCCGTGCTCGATGCTCTCCCGAAGTCCGTGGAGCAGATCGTCCTGCGCATCAATTCGCCCGGCGGTGAGGTGTTCGAGGGCGTCTCGATCCTCAACATGCTGCGTGCCCACAAGGCGGAGGTGACTGCTGTCGTCGACGGGCGCGCAGCCTCGGCCGCGTCGGTGATCGCCGCCGGCTGCGACGAGTGCGTGATGTCGCCCGGAACGCAGATGATGATCCACTCGCCGTCGGTCATCGCGTGGGGCAACGCGGAGCACCTCCGCAAGCAGGCCACGATCCTCGACGGCATCGAGCGCTCCATCGTCGAGATCTACACCGCGAAGGCCGGCGAGAAGGACTGGGCGACGCTCCTCGCCGACGAGACCTGGATGACCGCTCAGGAAGCCGTCGAGCAGGGCCTCGCGGACCGTGTCGCCGTGATACCGGATGCCGGCGAGGCCGAGACGGTCGGTGCCGACGACGAAGCCCTTCTGATCCCCGACGAGGAGGAGCCGGAAGATTCCGCCGCCCGCCTCGTCGTCTTCGCATCCACGGCGCTCGGCAAGAGCGCCCTGCCCAAGCTCCCGGTCTCGACCGAGTCGGGTGAACCCCACCGAAAGGACAACGTCATGGCATATGACGACCTCAAGGCTGGTCTCGTGAAGCGGCTCGGTGTGACCGATGCCGCTGCTGACGACGAGGCGCTCCTGAGCGCTCTCGACGACAAGCTCAGCGAGCAGCCCGCTCCCGCGGCGGCCGACGCCGCACCGCCGATCCCGAAGGGCGCGGTCGTCATGGACGGCTCCGCCCTCGAGGAGCTCAAGGCGCAGGCCGCTCTCGGCGTCCAGGCGCGCGAAGAGCAGATCAGCGACCGGCGCGACGCCATCGTGGCGACGGCGCTGAACGAGGGCCGCATCACCGCATCGTCGAAGGCGAAGTGGCGTGAGGCGCTCGACGAGAACGAGCAGAGCACCACCGCCCTGCTCGCCACGTTCCCGAAGAACACGGCGCTGCCCGTCACCGAGGTCGGACACTCCGACGACGTGACGGACTCCGAGGCGGCGCTCTACGACCGCGTGTACGGCGCGGAGAAGGTCGAGGCCTGATCATGGTCGCCAAGTCGTACATCCCTCTGTTCCGCCCGGGACAGACCGTCACCTTCGGCGTCACGAGCGACGTCACCGCCGGGCAGGTCGTCGAAGTCGGCACCTCCGACATGGCCGTCGCGCCGGCTGCGGCCGCGTCGGCGAAGGTCGTCGGCATCGCCGGCCACGACGCCGCGGTGGGCGACAAGCTCACCGTCGAGGTCGGCAAGCCCATCCACGAGCTGACCGCCACGGGTGCCATCACCCGCGGACAGCGCCTCGAGGCCGCCGCGTCGGGCAGCGTCCGCACGCTCGCCGCCGGGGTCGCGGTCTTCCTCGCCCTCACGTCCGCCGCGGATGGCGCCGCCGTCCGCGCCATCCAGCTCTGAGATCGGAGACCACGATGCAGACCTACCCGGTTACGTCCAGCCAGCTCGCCAACCTCTCGGCGGCTGACCTGGTCGCGTTCCTCAAGTCGCCGACGCTCGTCGCTCGTCGACTCGCCGAGATCCTGACTGCGCAGCAGTTCCTCGGCCTCTACCTGCTCACGAAGCGGTTCACCATCACGGGCGGCGCCATCGGCGTCCCGAAGAACGAGGTGATCCGTGCCGAGCGCGGCGCCGAGGTCGTCGCTCCCGGTGGCGAGTACAAGCTGACGCCCATGTCGGCCGAGGAGTACGAGTTCTACCAGGCGATGAAGGAGGGCCTCGCGACTGAGGTCACCGACGAGCAGATCGGTCGCCTTCTGCGCGCCCCGGTGGATGACGCGTTCACCTTCCTGCAGACGGAGCTGGTGTTCTCGGCGAACGACGCGGCGCTGGGCGCCGTGATGTCGTCGGTCACCAACACGCTCGCCGCGGGCGCCACGTGGACCACCGGCAAGCAGGTGTACAAGGATGCGCTGCGCGTCAAGGCGCGCGTGCGCAAGCAGAAGCTGGGGTACGACGTCGACACCGTCGTGCTTCCCGGCGAGCTGTACGCCGAGGTCATCCCCGAGCTGATGGACATCCTCCCCAAGGAGAGCCGCCAGGCGCTCGAGGACGGCTTCCCGACGATCGGCGGTCTCACCTGGGTGTCCGACGACGGCGACGACCTGCCTGACCCGCTGTTCATCGACCGTCGCCGGTTCGGTGGCATCGCTCGCGAGCAGATCCCCTCGCCGGAGTACCGCGCCATCGGTGGCGACACCGGCGTCGAGATCGCGAGCATCCGTGAGCCGAAGGCGGACAAGACCCGCCTGCAGGCCCGCAACGTGCACGTGCCGCTCGTCACCGACCCGCTCGCCGCGTTCTACCTGACCGGGACGGAGGCGTGAGCGTGGCCAAGCACATCGCAACCGCTGCCGTGGTGAAGGTCTCCATCGGCTCCTCGACCGGCAACAGCGTCGCCCAATTCGTGCGCCGCGGCGACATCGTGCCCGAAGGTGTCGACGAGGCGCAGATCAAGCGGCTCGAGAAGCAGGGCTTCATCGCCGTGCTCGACGAGCCGGAGCCCGACCCGGAACCGACCGCGTTCTCGCAGGGCGATGTCGACGCCGCGGTGAAGGCCGCGACTGAGGCGAAGGACTCCGAGCTGGCGCAGGCGAAGAAGGATCTCGAGGCCGCGCAGGCGGAGCTCGCGAAGAAGCAGACGCCGGCCCCGAAGCCGGCGACCGCGAAGTCCTGACGAGAGGGGAGCGGTGATGCCGATCACACATGATGACCTCGGTACGGACGAGGATCTCGGCCGCCGAGTGCTGGTGCGTGCTCGCATCATCGCTCCCTGCCTCGACACGCTCGACCCGGCGTCGGAGGCCGGCAAGAACGCGATCGCGATCCTCAAGGGCGTGATCGCGGAGCTGCCGGCGCTGGGGGAGGGGCGTGTCCGTTCGATGAGCCGCAATGGCACGTCGATCAGCATGCAGGCTGTCGCGTCCGCTTTCGAGGGGGATCCGACCGTGAGCCTGCGGTCGCTGTGCGCCTCCGTGGCGCGTGGTGGGCTCCCGGTAGGGTCCTTCCCTTCTGAGCGGCCCATCGGTCGCCTGTGGCCGGAGACGTACACATGACCGGGTGGGGGTCGAAGTTCTTCTACCCGCACGATGTCCTGATCCAGTCGATGACCGGAGGGGGCCTCGGGAAGCGTCCCGGCGCGCCTCGGACCGTCGCGGCGGAGGTAAAGGACGAGCAGCTCCTCGTGCGTGACGTCGACGGTTCGGAGGTCATCTCCAACTCGCAGGTGACCGTCGCGGCCACCGAACAGGTGAAGCCGGGCGCGCTGGTCACAGTGTGGCCCGGTGCCGCCGGTGAACGGACCGCGAAGGTCATCCGCATTGACCGGCACGACGACCTGCCGCCGCTGCCGTCTTT
>NZTV01000047.1 GCA_002703245.1 Microbacterium sp. | reverse complement strand
GATGAGGGCGGCGGCCCGCCGCTTCTCGCGGAGCGCCTGCTCCACCTGGAGTTGCACGGCCTCGACGAGCTGGTCGCGCTGGAGCTGGGCCTGCGAGAGCTCGACGCGGGCCTGGGCGACCTGCGCCCGCCGCCGGAACCCGTCGAACAGGGGCACCTGGACGCCGACCGTGACGGTCCAGTCGGTCCGGGGGTCCGTGTCGAAGGCGAACGCGCTCGACGGGAAGAGCGTCTGGCCGTAGCTCGTCGAGAGAGAGACCGACGGGAGGTACGCGGCCCTCTGGAGCCGGACCTGCTGCTCGCGGATGCCGACCTGGGCCTCGGCCGCGAGGATCGCCGCGCGCTGCGAGGTCTCGGCCGCCGGGTCGAGGTCGACGTCCGCGAGCGCGTCGGAGGGGGGAAGCGCGAGCTCGGTCGTGAGCTCGACGGCCTGGTCGTAGGGGATGTTGGTGAGCCGCTTGAGGTTGAGGACGGCGAGGTCGGCCGCGTTCTGGGCCTGGACCAGCTGCGGCCGGAGGTTCTCGAGCTCGACCTCGGCGCGGAGCACTTCGAGCTCACTCGCCCGCCCGGCCCGAAGGAACAGCCGCTGCTGGTCGAGGAACGCCTGTGCCTGCGCGATCGCGGCCTCTGAGATCGAGACGAGCTCACTAGCGACGAGCGCCTGGATGTAGGCCTGCTCGACCTGGAGCCGGACGTCGGCGACCTCCTCGGTCTCGTTGTAGGCGACGGCCTCGCGAGCGCCCCGCGCGATCCGCGTGCCCACGAAGGCCTGCGCTGAGAACAGCGTCTGCGACCCGCTCAGCGTCGCGGTGTACGCGTTCTCCTGCCCAAAGGGGAGCCCGCTGAACAAACCGCCGAGGGCGCCGAGCGCCGCGTTCGGCGTGTTCTGTTCAAGGTACCGGACGCGGTCTTCGAGGGGCGCGTTCGGGTCGGGGTCGAACTGGAGCGAGTCGGGGACCGCGAACCCGCCGCCGCCCGTGTCGAACTGGGACGCCAGTGTCCGCTGGTAGCCGAGGTTCGCGCTGAGCTGCGGGTACAGAGACGCGTAGGCCTGGTCGACCTGGGTCTCGGCGAGGTCGACCTGGGCGCGGGCGAGCTGGACCTCCTCGCTCGTCGAGAGCGCGCGCTCCACGGCGGCGGCGAGGCTGATGGGGACGGTCGGACCCGTCGGCCTCGGCGGGTCGATGGCCGGAGTGGACACCGTGTCGACGACGACATCGAGAGCCGCGGCCGTCGTGTCGACGGCGAGGGAGTCGGAGGCGGACTCCACCTGCGCCGCGGCGGCTGGGCCGAGACCGACCAGCACCGCCAGCGCGACGAGGGGGAGGGGGGACGAGAGACGCATGGAAACGGCCCGCCGGGGGACGGGCGCCGCGGAAGAGTTCAGGGGTAGCGGAGAGAGACTCCGGCCACCCACGAGGGCGAGGCCCGCCGCGCGCGCCACAGCGGCCCCGATCGGGGAGGGGGAGCCAGATCCGACGAGGGTGACGAAGGCGGTCAGGAGGCCGTGGCGGAGCATGGCGTGGGGTGGGTAGGCAACAAACGGAGCGGGGGCCCGCGGGGTCGTGCCGGAGGCCACCCTCCGGGCGTGGTGTCCCAGGTGCCCGTCTCGTGGTGGAGTCCACCACGCTGGATCCTCGCCCCCCACCGCGCCCGTATCCTCCGGGCCTCGCCGCCTCCGCTCCGCTGAACCGCCGCGTCTACATCGTCGACGACCACGCCGTGACCCGGAAGGGCTACGTGTTCCTCATCGGCGAGGAGCCTGGGCTGGAGGTCTGCGGCGAGGCCGCGAGCGCCGAGGACGCCCTCGCCGGCCTCCCCGACGACTGCGACGTGGTCGTGACCGACGTGACGATGGGCGGGATGAGCGGGGTCGAGCTGGTGAAGTCGCTCCAGGCCGTCCGGCCTGGGCTCCCTGTCCTCGTCGTCTCGATGCACGACGAGGGCCTCTACGCCGAGCGCGTGCTAAAGGCCGGCGCCCGGGGGTACCTCATGAAGAGCGAGGCCGGCGAGCAGATCGTCGAGGCCATCCGCCGCGTCCTCCGCGGGGGGACCTACGTGAGCCCGTCGATGGCCGAGGCCATCGTCCGCCAGTTCTCGGGCGGCCCGGCCGCGACGCCGGCCTCGGGCGTCGACGCGCTCTCGGACCGGGAGTTCGAGGCGCTCGAGCTCATGGGCCGGGGCCTCAAGACGGCCGAGATCGCCGAGGCCATGGTGGTCAGCCCCAACACCGTCGAGAGCTACCGGGCGCGGATCAAGCAGAAGCTCGGGCTCAAGAGCGGCGGCGAACTCATGCGCTACGCGATCCGCCACGCCCAGGACCGGGGGCTCCTGTGAGGACCGGCCGGTTCGGCTTGGGCGAGCCCCGCGCCGTGCCCGTCGGCGGCTCGGCGGACGCCACCGACCCGCTCGGCTTCATCGTGCTCACGGCCGAGCGGCTCCGGTGCGGCGCGCTCGCCGCTTTCTTCGTCGGAATGGGCGGCCTCATCGCGGTCGGCGGCGCCGTCAACGCGGTCCGGGGCGTGTCGACGGATCGCTCCTCCTTTTATGGCGCCCTCGGGTTCACGGCGCTGATGGCCGGATTCGAGTTGTGGCTCGCCCGGTCGGCGCGACGACGGATCGAGGCCGGCCTCGGTCCCTCCGTCGCGCTCCCGTACGTCGCGACCGTGCTCGAGGTCGCCGCCGTCGTCGGCGCCACGGCCGGTCGCCCCACGCCGACGGTGGGGTTCGAGGGGAGCCTCATCGTGCTGGTCCTGCTCTTGGCGTTCTCGGTCGTCCGGATGCGGCTGCCCGTGACCGCGTTCACGGGCGTGGCCGTCGCCGTGGGCTACGTCGGCCTCGGGCTCGTCACGTACGGTCCCGGCGAACCGCGGCGGCTGTGGGTGGCGTTCGTCGTCGCGGCCGGCGGGGTAGGGCTCGGGCTCATGGCGCGGGCCTTCCGGCAGGGGGCCACCCGGCTCGTCGCCGAACGGGAGGCCCGGGAACGGCTCCAGGCTGACCTCCTCGCCTCCGTCGAGGCCACGCAGGTCGGGATCGGGCGCGAGCTCCACGACAGCGTGGGGTCCCACCTCACGGGCCTCTCGATGGTCGCGCGTGGGCTCGTCCGGCGGATCGAGCGCGGCGCCCCCGTCGAGCGGGCGGAGGCCGTCGACGTCGCGGACATGGTCGACGAGGCGCTCCGCCAGGTCCGGCGGCTCTCTCGTGGGCTCACGCCATCGGAGATGGAGCCGGGCGGGCTCCCTTCGGCCCTGGCGGACCTGGCCGACAGCGCCGTGCGGATGTCGGAGGCCGACGTCTCGTTCCGCGCCGAGGGCGACCCCTCGGCGCTACCCTCCGACGTGGAGGGCCACCTCTACCGGTTCGCGCAGGAGGCGGTCGCCAACGCGCTCAAGCACGGCCAGCCAAGCCGGATCACGGTCGCGCTCGAGTCAGAAGGCGACCACGTCTCGCTCACGGTAGAGGACGACGGCGTGGGCATCGACGCGACCGCCGCGGCCGGGGGCGTCGGTCTCCGCACCATGCGCCACCGGGCGGACCTCGTCGGCGGGGAGTTCGACGTCGGGCCCATCGAGACGGGAGGGACCCGGCTCCGGTTGACGGTCCCGCTCCGTGGGTCCGTGAGAACGTAAGCGGGTCCTGCTCTTCGCCGGGCGCTGTCGGCGAATGGACGCCGTCGACTTCGAGAGCCCTCGGGCGCGACACGATACCGACGCATACAGCGAGGAGCCGCACGTACCAGGACATCCGAGGCGCGGTCGGTGTCCTCGACGGAGGCGGGAGCGGGCGGCGGCTCTCTTCCGGGACCTGTTCGGGCGGGGCGTCCCAAACGCAGACCCCAGCCAGTTAACGGCCGTTTCCCGTTCGAGCCAGGTGGGCGAGGCGGATCGGGGTCATCAGTGGCATCTCGCGTTCGGAAACCCGTTCGGGAATCTGCGTCCAGCAACTCCGCTTCCAGCGGCTTTGAGTCCGCAAAGGCCGGTGGTTTAGGAGAGCGGGGCGGGGGAGAAACGGACGACAGCCCGCCACGATGCCGGGCCGGTGGGCGAGCCCGTCAACGCGGCGGGCCGGAGTCGCCCATAGTCCTGGGCTGAGGCTCTGCACCTCGCGCCAACCGGAAACCACCCGTGGCCCCCTCTGCACCTCACGTCGCTTCCAGAGCGGCCTCAAGCCCGGTCGATCAACTCGACCTCTTCGCCGTCCTCGCGCCCCGCGTTGCCACATTCGGTACCGAGCCTCCGCGCCAGAGGCCCCAGGCCCCGTCTCGCCGAGACCTCGTGCCGTCGTGGCCGTTCACAGACGCGCGGCCTCTGGCGGTCGAGGTCGCCGAGACGGCGGCCCAGACCGGTGCGCTCACAGCGTCCGTGTTCGACGCCTACCGGCCGAGTGTCCGCGTGCCCGGTGCGTGCCCGCACCCGACGCGCCTCGTCGAGTCGGCCGCGATGGCCGCGGCGACCTCTCCCGAGTGCCACTACCGCCCGACGCTCCCCGAGTACCTCGTCACGGACGGGCACCTCTCCGACGCTCAGCTCGAAGCGATCTGTCGGGCTGGCGGTGCCCACTCGGAGCACCTACCTGGAGAGAGCGGGGAGCCGGGTCCGAGACAGGGCTTCTTCGTCGGTGACGCGACCGGCGTGGGGAAGGGCCGCCAGGCCGCAGGAATCATCCTCGACAACGTGCTCCAGGGGCGCCGCCGCGCCCTCTGGGTGTCCGAGAACCGCAACCTCATGCGCGACGCCGTCCGCGACTGGCGAGCCCTCGGCGGCCCGGCCGACTTCGTCTTCGACCTCGGCGCGTGCAAGGGGCCAATCACCCGAACGGAGGGCATCTGCTTCGCGAGCTACGACACGCTCAAGGGCAAGCCCCGCGAACGCGACGGCCGCGAGTCCGGTATCGACCGGTTGGAGCAGGTCGTGTCCTGGTTGGCGGGCAGCGGCGAGGAGGCTGACTTCGAAGGCGTCATCGTCTATGATGAGTCCCACAACGCCAGTGCCGCCCTGGACACCTCTGGCGCAAGGGGCATCCGCAAGGCGTCCCAGCGAGCGCTGGCGGTCGTGGATCTGCAAGACCGGCTCCCGAATGCCCGCGTCGTCTACGCGAGCGCGACGGGAGCTACCGAGGTCGCCAACCTCGCCTACGCGGCCCGCTTGGGTCTCTGGGGCCGCGGCACCCCGTTCCCGACCGTCGAGGCGTTCGTCGAGAAAGTCAGCGCGGGCGGCATCGCGGCGATGGAGCTCGTGGCGAAGGACCTGAAGGCGATGGGCCTCTACCTCGCTCGGAGCGTCTCCTACGACGGCGTCGACTACCGCACGCTCGTCCACGATCTGGAGCCGCACCAGGCCCAGACCTACGACCGCTGCGCCCAGGCGTGGCAGGTCGTCCTCCAGAACATCCAGAGCGCGCTCGAGGTCACGAAGGCCGACAAGTGCGGCCGGGCGCGCGCCGCGGCCTACAGCCAGTTCTGGGGCGCCCACCAGCGGTTCTTCCTCCACGTGCTCGTCTCGATGAGCGCGCCGAGCCTGATCCGCGACATGGAGCGCCAGCTCGAAGATGGGCAGAGCTGCGTCGTGCAACTCGTCTCCACGATGGAGGCGGCGACCGAGCGGGCCTACGCGAAGGCGGTCAAGAACGGCGACGACCTCCGAGACCTCGACGTGACCCCGCGCGACCAGCTCTTGCAGTTCGTCGAGGCCAGCTTCCCGACCACGCTCTACGAGGAGTACGAGGACGACGACGGCCGCGTCAGATCCCGCCCCGTACGGAGTGCGGCCGGCGACTTCGTCCAGTCGCCCGAGGCCGTGGCCGCGAGGAACCGGCTGATGCTGGAGGTAGGAGCGGTGTCCGTGCCCCACGGCGTGCTCGACCAGGTCGTGGCCCACTTCGGACCCGACGCCGTCGCCGAGGTGACCGGCCGGGGGCGCAGGTTCGTCACCAAGACCGTCGATGGCATCGAGCAGGTCGTGGAAGAGCGCCGCACGCGGCGGACGTGCAACGCTGAGGCCGACGAGTTCATGGCGGGCAAGCGACGCGTCCTCGTCTTCAGCCAGGCCGGGGGCACCGGCCGGAGCTACCACGCCGACCTCGCGGCCAACAACCAACAGCGGCGCGTCCTCTACTGCGTCGAGCCAGGCTGGTCGAGCGCCCGGTGCGTGCAGGGGATGGGCCGGGTCCACCGGGCCAACCAGGCGTGCCCTCCGGAGTTGGTGCTCGTGACTACGAACCTGAAAGCCCAACGTCGCTTCCTGTCCACCATCGCGCGGCGGCTGGACCAGCTCGGCGCGCTCACGAAGGGCCAGCGCCAGACGGCGAGCCAGGGCCTGCTCTCGTCCGAGTTCAACCTGGAGACGCCGCTCTCCCACGCGAGCCTCCACAACTGGTTCGTGGACCTCTACCGCGGCGAGGGCCGGGCGGCGGCCTCTGGCGTCACGCCCGCGCTCGTCGAGGAGCAGATGGGCATCAAGGTCCTGGACCAAGACGGTCAACTCACCGTGGGCGCGGTCCCCGAGGTGCCGAAGTTCTTGAACCGGCTGCTCTCGCTCCAGACGGGAGCCATGGACGCCGTCTTCGACTCGTGGTACGGCTACCTCGAGGAAGCCACCGAGGCGGCCAGGGAGGCCGGGACGTTGGACGTGGGCGTCGAAACCATCCGGGCCGAGCGCACCGTCAAGACCGACGAGCGCCTCGTCTACACGCACCCCCGGTCCGGAGCGACGACGCAGGTCGTAACGCTGGTGCTGACCCGGCGAACGGAGATCGTGGACTGGGACGAGATCTGGCGCTGGGCCAAGGACGCGCAGTCGATGGGCACCTGGGCCGGGTTCGTCGTCAACCGCCGGAGCGGGCAGCCCTACGCACTCTTCCGCGCCGGGAGCCGAACGACCGAGACCGGCCGCGTCGTCGGGCGCATCCGCCGCGTCGGCGTACGATCCAACCGGCTCATGGATGAGACTGAGATCCACCGAGCAGGGGAGGAGGGAGGCCACCAGCCTGTCCCGACCGACGAGGCCCGGACGCTCTGGGCCGCTGGCGTCGACGCCGCACCCGAGTTCTACACCGAGCCGGTCCACCTCGTGACCGGAACCATCCTCCCCATCTGGGACCGGATCGCCGGGCACCCAAGGATCTACCGCGCCCAGACGGACGTGGCCGGGCCACTCGGCCCAGCCGGCGAGCGCATGATCGGCCGGGCCGTGATGCCCGAGCACCTGAGCGCGACGCTCAAGGCTCTCGGAGCCTCTGGCGACCCGGTCGAGATCACGCCCGACGCGCTGGCCGAGCGGCTCCTGGCAGGCGCTGAGGCCGACCTCGCGAACGGCTGGCAGCTTCGCCGCCGCCGCGTGGCAAGCGAGCCCCGGATCGAACTCGTGGGGCCAGACTTCGCGGCCATGCGCGAGCTGGAGGCCGACGGGGTCTTCGCCGAGGTCCACGCCTTCCGGACCCGCTTCTTCGTCCCGACGGGCGAGCGGGCCGCACGAGTTCTCCAGGCGGTGACGGAGCACCGGCCCGTGGTCGAGATCCGAGGGGGAGACGGGAG
>NZTV01000013.1 GCA_002703245.1 Microbacterium sp. | reverse complement strand
GTATTCCGCGTCCTGACGGATGCTGTTGCGGAGCTCCTTGAGCTCGGCAACCGTCAGACCGCGGTACTCGGTGAGCAGTACGGCGGTCGAGTCCTCGAAATTCTTCGTGAGCTCGGCGACCGATGCTTCCTTCTGCGCCATGGCCACTCCTTGTGTGTACGTCACACCCCGCGATGGCGAGGTGTCGGCTCCAGACCGCCGGCACGGCAAAGAAAAAAGCTCCGGCGCAAGCGCACGGAGCCTGGTTCCCGGGAATCCGGGTCTGTCTCGTACACCTGCGCAGGCCCCTGTTCTTCACAGAGCTTCGATCGTGTCGCTCGCGCGACGCGATGACCGGCGGTCTTCGGCTTCCCCCACCTTATCCCACTCCCCCACCACCCCCAAATCCCGCATCCTGAACATCGCCGAGCAAGGAGTGAGAGGGGGCGGATCACGGCGGACGGATGCCGAAGTTCGCGAGATGCGCAGCGAGCACCTCGGCGATGGCTGGCGGGGGGTGTCGGGCGAAGGGGACGGGGGATGCCGCGGGTAGCCTGGAGGGATGACGCCCGAGCTCGCCGCACGCATCGTGGCGGACTCGAGGGACCGGGTCGCGTGGGTGCGCGCACGATCCCGAGGCATCACGGCCACCGACGTCGCGGCACTGACTTCGGAGCGGACGATCGCCCGCGCGGCGGACGCCAAACTCATGGGATCCGGCTTCTCCGGCAACGCGTACACCGCGCACGGGCGCGCACGCGAACCCGAGATCGCCGGCTGGGTGGCCGCGACGCACGGCATCCAGCCCTCGAGCGCTCTCTTCCACGCGGTCGTCGAGAAGCGCCATCTCGCCACCCCGGACGGCGTCGGCGTCGATCCATCCGGTCGGATCGTGCTCGCGGAGATCAAGACAACCAACAAGGCCTGGCGTTCGATCCCGCGCTCCTACCTTCGGCAGGTGTGGTGGCAGCAGCACGTGCTCGGCGCCGAGCGGACCCTCGTGGTGTGGGAGCAGCATCGCGACTTCGTGCCCCTCCACGACGAGCCACGTTGCCAGTGGGTCGATCGCGACGAGACCGAGATCGGCAAACTCGTCACCCTCGCCACATCGTTGATCGACGAGCTCTACCGACGCACAACCGGACGCGACATTCCCGCTCCACCCCGAGCCGTCGCCTCCGGTCGGCGCGCCCTCGCGCTGGCCGAGGAGTGACGGTCCGGGTCGGCCCCGGGCTCTCACCCCGGTTGCCGATCCCGCAACCCGGGATATAGTTGCCTCTTGTCAATGGTTGACATACGGCAATAGCTCATCCGATCGGTCCCGGTCGGGCATCGGCGTCGCCGCTCTCTGACATCCGAGGAATCTGGTGACTTCTCCTTCCACCGGCCCCGCGCCGACGTCCAGACGTTCGGTCCTGCCCGCCCTCTCCGGCCTGCTTCTGGGCATGTTCGTCTCCATGCTGGCCTCCACCGTGGTGTCCACGTCGCTCCCGGTGATCATCAGCGAGCTCGGCGGCGGACAGTCCTCCTTCACCTGGGTGGTCACCGCGACGCTGCTCACCACCGCGATCTCCACGCCGATATGGGGCAAACTCGCCGACCTGTTCCCCCGCAAGTTGCTCTTCCAACTCGCCATCGCGATCTTCGTCCTGGCCACGGCCGCAGCGGGCTTCTCCCAGTCTGCCGAGGTTCTGATCGCCTTCCGCGCGGTGCAGGGCCTCGGCGCCGGCGGCTTGGCCGCGATGAGCCAGGTGATCATGGCCGACATCATCAGCCCCCGGGAGCGCGGCCGCTACATGGGACTGTTCGGTGCGGTGATGGCCGTCGCGACGATCGGCGGCCCCCTGCTGGGAGGAGTCATCACCGACGCGTGGGGGTGGCGATGGAACTTCTTCATCGCCCTCCCGTTCGCCGTCGCCGCGCTGATCCTGGTCCAGCGAACGCTGCGACTGCCGGATCGGGCGCGACAGAAGGTGACGATCGACTACGTGGGCATCGTGTTGCTGTCCGCCGCCGTCTCCCTTCTGCTGATCTGGATCACCCTCGCAGGCGGCAGTTTCGAGTGGTGGAGCATGCCCACCCTGCTCATGCTCACCGGCGTGGCTGTGAGCACCACCGGCTTCGTGATCGTCGAACTGCGCTCGAGAGAACCGCTGATCCCCCTGTCGCTGTTCCGCGACCGCACCTTCACCTTGGCCGTGCTCGCCTCGATCGCAACGGGGATCTCGATGTTCGGATCCGCCGTGTACCTCAGCCAGTACATGCAATTGGCCCGCGGCGCGACGCCCACCGAGGCGGGTTTCATGACGATTCCGATGATCGGCGGGCTCCTCCTGGCCTCGATCGGCATCGGTCAGCTGATCTCACGCTTCGGCCATTGGAAGCCGTACCTGGTAGGAGGCGCGGTGTCCCTGGCCGCGGGGACTGCGCTGCTGTCGACCATCGAATACGACACCCCGTTCGTTCTGGTCTCCGTGTACATGTTCCTGTTGGGAGCAGGTGTCGGAACGACGATGCAGAACCTGGTCCTGATCGTCCAGAACACCGCAGACCCGGCGAAGATCGGTGTGTCCAGCTCGGGGGTGACGTTCTTCCGCAGCCTGGGGGGCACCATCGGCGTGTCCGTCATGGGCGCCGCGCTGGCGACGACCGTCACCGACACCCTCACACAGCGACAGGCCGAACTCGCCGCAGCGATCGCGGAGCTCGGCGAGAGTGGCGCGGAGATCGCATCGGGCCTGCAGGCCGGGACTCTCCCGCAGGTGTCGGCCCTGCCCCCCGCCGTCCAGGTCATCGTCGAAGTTGCGTACGCACAAGGGATCGCCCACGCCTTCGCGATCGCGATCCCCTTCGCCGTGCTCAGCATCGTGGCCATCCTCTTCCTGCCCAACGTTCCTCTGGGGCGGATGACGACGGGACAGAAGCTCGCCGCCGGAGAAGCAGACCTGGCCACGGTGAGCGTCGACGAAGCGATGCAACAGCTCGGCCAACCGGTCGACACCCCCTCGTCGTCCGCGAGCACGGATCGGCCATCCCCTTCCGGGCCGCCCCTCGGCGGGTCCGAGACGACCTCGCCACCGCCCCAGACCGGCCGGGACCGAACGCCCGACACGGGGTCGGCGTCGTGACCGAGTCGGCCCTCTCGACCGGCGGCACCGGCTCCTCGACGGAGGACGCGCGAGACGCCGCGTACAGCGACCTCGACTCGGCGTTCGACGAGGTCGCGACGAGGTTCCGCCGGCTCCTCGCCGACGCCGCGGAACAGGTGAGCCCGGGCATGCTTCCCGCGGCATACAAGGTGTTCCTCACGATCGCGCGCCGCGACTCGATCACGTCCTCCACGCTTGCCGATCTCCTGGACGCCGACAAGGGGTACGTGAGCAGGCTTGTCCGTGATGTCGTAGAGCGTGGGTTGGTGCAACGCTCGCCGGATCCCGCCGATCGACGCGCGCACCTGCTCACCCTCACCCCGGCCGGCCGACGGGCGTTCGAGAAGGCCCGCGCGCCACGCGAGAAGCTCATCGCCACAGCCCTCGAGGAGTGGGCGCTCGATGACGTCCGCGCCCTCGCACGCCTGCTCCACGCGCTGGCGGGCGGCCACTCGCCCGACGATCGCACGGACTGAGCCGGATCGGATCCGAGGCGGGCGAGACATGCGCACCGTCGCCCGTCATGCCGAATGACCGCCGGACTGGTCGCCGCCCGGAACGGTATCGACAGCGACGGCGCCGGCTCGGGGTCCGGCTCCGGCGCATCGCCGTGCGGGGTGGGGTGCAGTGAGGCTTAGCCACCCGGTGACCGCGCCGTAACACGGGCGAGACAATCCCAGGGTTGACTGTCGGTCACAGGCAACACGAGTGCCGACGTCGGCACGCAGGGAGGGGGCGACCGATGAGATTCCGGCCGCTGCGACCGAATTCCGTAGCGCGAGAGATCGCGCTGCCCGATCCTCCGGAGACGATGAAGGCCGTCGTCTTCGATGAGACCGGCGAGCCGGAGGTGCTCTACACGACGGCCCTCCCGGTGCCGAGTCCGGTGATCAGTGAACTGCTCGTCCGCGTGGCGGCGGCCGGGGTGAACCCGATCGACGCGAAGACCCGGGCCGGGCGCGGCGTCTCGGGGGCGATCCCCGCACTGCCCAGCACTCTCGGCTTCGACTTCAGCGGTGTCGTCATGAACGCGCCGTACGAGGCGCACCCGTTCCCTCCGGGCACAGAGGTGTTCGGCATGGTCCCCTTCCCCCGTTCGGGGGGCACGTATGCGGAGTACGCGGTCGTTCCCACCCTGTCGGTGGCGCGGAAGCCGGCGACCCTGTCGCACGTCGAGGCGGCGGGTGTTCCCCTGGCAGCGCTCACGGCGTGGGGCCTCGTCGTCGAGACGGCCCACGCCCACGAGGGACAACGGGTGCTGATCCACGCCGGCAGCGGCGGCGTGGGGCATTTCGCCGTGCAGCTGGCCGCCTATTTCGGTGCGCATGTGACGGCGACCGCGTCGGGGCCCAACACCGCCTGGCTCCGCGAGCTGGGCGCGTCGGTGGTCATCGACTACGCCTCGACACGCTTCGACGAGGTGGTGGGCGACATGGATGTGGTCATCGACCTGGTCGGCAACGCCGACGGCAGTACCGGCACCCGGTCGCTGTCGGTGCTGCGACCCGGCGGCCTCTACGTCATGGTGCCGACGGGGTCATGGCCCGACTACGCCGAGGCGGCCGCCGAGGCCGGCGTGCGCGCCACCTCGCACAAGGTTCTGCCGGACGGCAATGCGCTCGCGACGATCGCCCGACTGCTGGAGTCCGGGGCCATCCAGGTCTACATCGATCGCGTGTTCGACCTGGAGGATGCGGCCGCCGCGCACCGCGAACTCGAACGCGGGCACACGCGGGGCAAGAGCGTCCTGCGCATCGGCGAGGACTGACCGCTTCCACCCGGAGGCCGCACGCGGGGCCCTCTTGGGCGCGCCGCCGTCAGAAGGGGCGGAGGACGCGACGCGCTTCGGCGCCCACCTCCGCGGCCACCAGATCGAGGGTCCGGGAGCGCAGGTTCCACTGCTGCCAGTACAGCGGCACATCCAGCGGCGGCCCGTCAAGCGCCGTGAGGACGCCCCCGTCGATGGACGGCATCGCCTGGGCTTCGGGCAGCATCCCCCATCCGAGCCCGAGGTGGATCGCGGTCGCGAAGTCACCCGATGAGGGGACGTAGTGGGCGGGAACCGTCGAGGGGTCCACACCGACGGCGCGCAGCCACCGGTTCTGCAGTTCGTCGCGGCGGTCGTACTGCACGACGGCCGCACGGTGCACCCCACCCGGCTCCGCCGTGGTCCAGCGCTCGACGAACCCCGGCGCGGCCACCGCGAGGTACCGCAGTGAGCCCAGCGGCTCCACGCGGCATCCGGCGACCGCGACGGCCGACGAGGTGACGGCGGCCATCACCACCCCGCTCTCGAGCAACGTCGCGGTGTGGTCTTGGTCGTCGCGGTGCAGATCGAACACGACAGGATGGCGCTCACAGACCCGCGCGAGCGGAGGGAGGAACCACGTCGCGAGCGAGTCGGCGTTCACGGCGATCGGGACCGCCATCCGCGTCTCGGAGGCATCCGCGCCCAGATCGGCCGTCGCCTCGTGTTGGATCAGCGCCATCTGGCGCGCGAGCCGCACGACGACGGCACCCGCGTCCGTCACCCGAGGGGGCTTGGCCCGCACGAGCAGCACGCGTCCGACAAGCTCTTCGTCCTCCGGCAAGGCCTGCGCCGCGAACACGTCGCGCTCGTCGCGACGATCTGCATCGTCTCGGATGCGGCACTCATCGCGATCGGCGTGTCCGGCGTCGGTGTCATCCTCGACGCCGTGCCTTGGCTCGTGGACGGGGTGCGCTGGATGGGAGCCGCGTTCCTGGTCGGCTACGGCCTGCTCGCGGCGCGCCGGGTGTGGCGGCCGACCGGAGAGGGGCTCGACATCTCCGCCGCCGACCGCACGGCCGATTCGACGGGCACGAGCACGACGACCACCCGTGCGCGGACGCGATCGGTCGTCCTCACCGTTCTGGCCCTGACCTGGCTGAACCCGCACGTCTATCTCGACACCGTCTTCCTCCTGGGCTCCATCGCGAACACGTACGCAGACCAGCGCGGGGTGTTCGCCGCCGGCGCCGTGCTCGGCAGCGTCGTCTGGTTCTCGGCGCTCGCGTACGGCGCACGGTTCCTCGGCCGTTGGCTCGCTCGACCCCGGGTGTGGCGGGTGCTCGACGGCGTGTTCGCCGCGATCATGATCCTCCTCGGGGTCAGCCTCGTCCTCCCGCACTGAGTCCTCCCGTATGGAGTCCTCCCGGCGGCGCCGCGGCGATCGCCTCTGGCCGATCACGCGTCAGGCGGGCAGGATGAGCGGATGAAGCGCGTTCATGTCGTCGTCCATGGCGAGGTGCAGGGCGTGGGGTATCGCTACACCGCACGCGGGGTCGCGGGCCGCCTCGGTGTCACCGGCTGGATCCGGAACCGGTGGGACGGCACGGTCGAGGCCCATGTCCAAGGCCCTGCCGATCGCGTCGCCGCGATGCTCGCCTGGATGGCGGACGGCCCCCCGGGTGCGCGGGTGGACGGCTGTCGCGTGACCGATGTGCCTGTCGAAAACGCCGAGGGATTCCGCGTGCTGCAGACGGCATAGACCGACCGCGCGTCATCGGGGCACGATCGGCGTCCGCACCCCCACGGCGTCTTCGATCGCCTGGGCCGCCGCCAGCGCCGCGTGGTCCTGGCCGGCCGCGGCCATCACCTGCACGCCCACCGGCAGACCGTCGGTGGCGGATCCGGTCGGCACCGCGACCGCCGGGAGGGCGAGGTAGTTCGCGGCGACGCTCAACCGGTATCGCCGCCACCACCGGCCGGCGGTGTCCGCATCGATGAGATCGGCGTCGACGAGAGGGGGGCGCGCTTCGGAGACGGTCCCGACGAGCACCGGATGCGCGCGGAAGAAGTCCTGCCAGTGCGCCGCGACGACGGCCCGCCGCGCCCACACATCGGCGTACTCCTCCAGCGACCTCAGGTGCGTCTGCGCACCGCCCGCCAGCTCGAGGAAACGCGTGGCACCCGCACCCAGCGGCGGGTCCCACCGCTGCGGCCCGTACGCGGCCTGCATTTCGGTCGTCGACAGCAGTCGCCACCCCTGGACCGCTTCCTCCAGCAACGGGGGGCACGTCTCGACGACCTCCCAGCCTGCCCTGCGCAGCGCATCCGTCGCCACGTCCAGGGCGCGAGCGGTCGCCGCATCCGTGCCATCGCCGAACGGATCGCGCACGAGGGCCGCGCGCCGCGCACCGTCATAGGGTGAGAACGGCGTCGTGACGGCGAACGGATCGACCCCGTCCGCACCGTGCACAACCTGGAAGGCCGCGGCGATGTCGCCGGTGTGACGCGCGAGCAGTCCCGCAGAAGAGAATCGCTGCAGTGACAGCGGCACGGGCTCCCGCCGGCGCGCGGCGCCTGCGGGGATCCGGCCGCCGGTAGGACGGAACCCGGCGACACCGACCGCATCCGCCGGGACGCGCACCGAACCGCCGTAGTCGTTGCCGAGCCCGATCGCAGCCATGCCGGTGGCGACGGCGACCGCGTCGCCGCCGCTGGAGCCGCCGGGTGAGTGCGCCAGGGACCACGGGTTGCGCGTGCGCCCGAAGAGGTCGTTGTCGCACTCCCACCGCATCCCGAAATCGGGCATGTTGCCGCGCCCGATGGGGACGGCACCCGCCGCACGCATTCGCGCCACCAGGGTGGCGTCCTGATCGGGGACCGCGTGGACCGCTCCGCGCCAACCGTGTGTCGTCGCCGACCAGGTGAGGTCGATGTTCTCCTTGACCGAGAACGGGACACCCGCGAGGGGTCCGGGATCCTCCCCCGCCGCGATCGCCCGGTCCAACTCGGCCGCGGCCCCAAGCGCGCGGTCATCGAAGACGACCGTCAGGGCGCCGACGAGCGGGTTCACGTCGGCGATGCGCTCGAGGTGGGATCCGACGACGTCGACGGCGGAGATCTCCCCGGCGCGGACGGCTGCGGCGATCCGGCGAGCGGATGCCCGCCACGGTTCGTCGGCGACGCTCATCCCGCCATCATCCCAGAACGACGGAACGGACCCCTCCTCGCGGAGGGATCCGTTCCGAGTGAACCTGGTGGCTCAGGGTGAACCGGTGGCTCAGATGGCGTTGACATCCAGCGGGATACCGGGGCCGAACGTGGTCGACACGGCGCCCTTCTGGATGTAGCGGCCCTTCGAGCTCGACGGCTTCAGGCGCACGATCTCTTCGAGGGCGGTCTTGATGTTCTCGTCGAGCTGGTCGGCCGAGAACGACGCCTTGCCGACGACGAAGTGCACGTTGGCGTGCTTGTCGACACGGAACTCGATCTTTCCGCCCTTGATCTCCTCGACGGCCTTGGCCGGGTTCGGAGTCACGGTGCCGGTCTTCGGGTTCGGCATCAGACCGCGCGGACCGAGGACCTTACCGAGGCGACCGACCTGGCCCATGAGCTCGGGCGTCGACACCGCGGCGTCGAAGTCGGTCCAGCCACCGGAGACCTTTTCGATGAGCTCGGCGCCGCCGACCTCGTCGGCGCCTGCGGCGATGGCGGCTTCGGCGGCGGGGCCGGTCGCGAAGACGATCACGCGGGCGGTCTTACCGGTGCCGTGGGGCAGGATGACGGTGCCGCGCACCATCTGGTCGGCCTTGCGGGGGTCGACGGCGAGCTTGAGCGCGACCTCGACGGTC
>NZTV01000046.1 GCA_002703245.1 Microbacterium sp. | reverse complement strand
TCCCGTGGCTCTCACCATCGGAATCGTCGGACTCCCGAATGTCGGCAAGTCGACCCTCTTCAACGCGCTGACCAAGAACCAGGTGCTCGCGGCGAACTACCCGTTCGCCACGATCGAGCCCAACGTCGGGGTGGTGAACCTGCCGGATCCACGGCTGAAGACCCTCGCCGAGATCTTCAAGAGTGAGCGGCTCCTGCCCGCGACGGTGTCGTTCGTCGACATCGCCGGGATCGTGCGTGGCGCCAGTGAAGGGGAGGGGCTCGGCAACCAGTTCCTCGCCAACATCCGTGAGGCCGACGCCATCGCCCAGGTCGTGCGGGGATTCGCCGATGACGACGTCGTGCACGTCGACGGCGAGGTCAACCCCGCCGGTGACATGGAGACCATCAACGCCGAGCTGCAGTTGGCCGACCTTCAGACCCTCGAGAAGGCGATCCCCCGCTACGAGAAGGAGGTCAAGGGCAAGAAGACCGACCCCGCGGTGCTCGCCGCGGCGGTCGCGGCGAAGGACGCCCTCGACTCCGGCACGCTGCTGTCGGCCTCGGGCCTGGATCTCGAGCCGATCAGGGAGCTCGGGTTGTTGACCTCGAAGCCGTTCATCTTCGTCTTCAACGTCGACGAGGGCGTGCTCACCGACGACGTGCGCAAGGCGGAGCTCGCCGCGCTGGTCGCTCCGGCGCAGGCGGTGTTCCTCGATGCCAAGATCGAATCGGAGCTGATCGAAC
The DNA here is from genome assembly GCA_002703245.1 of Microbacterium sp. Taxonomy (GTDB): domain Bacteria; phylum Actinomycetota; class Actinomycetes; order Actinomycetales; family Microbacteriaceae; genus Microbacterium; species Microbacterium aquimaris. The sequence goes on along the minus strand of NZTV01000046.1, from coordinate 51,167 downwards.
TCGACGACGACGATGCGGCCGAGATGCTCGCCGCGACCGGTCAGGAGGAGTCGGGTCTGGACCAGCTCGCCCGCATCGGGTTCGACACCCTCGGTCTGCAGACCTACCTCACCGCGGGCCCGAAGGAGGCCCGGGCATGGACGATCGGTAAGGGGTGGAAGGCCCCGCAGGCGGCCGGTGTGATCCACACCGACTTCGAGAAGGGCTTCATCAAGGCCGAGGTCATCTCCTTCGAGGACCTCGTCGAGTGCGGTTCGGTGCTCGAGGCGCGCTCGCGCGGAAAGGCCCGCCTCGAGGGCAAGGACTACGTCATGAAGGACGGCGACGTGGTGGAGTTCCGGTTCAACACCTGATCAGCGCTTTCGAGCACGGAGCGGCGGCGGACGAAACCCCCGTCGGGTGACCCTGGCGCTCGTGAAGAGCCCCCGGGCCCGAAACCCGCGGTGTGGTCTCTTCGGTCGATGCGCGATCGTGGCCCGTTCTCCGAGTCGAGTGGTCGGAGAACGGGCCGTCGTCGGCGAGAGGCCTTTCGGTCTTCAGCGAGGGGCGACCTCGGCGAAGTACTCGTCCCACGTGATGTGGGGACGACCGGCGACCTCGGCGAAGTCGCCGGTGTCGCTGTAGACGCCGGCCCGGATGCCGTCGTAGATCCCGCCGATGATCGGCCCGAAGAACTCGCCGAGCTCGGCCGTGCGGTCGGCGATGAACTCCTCCGAGGTCATCTCACGGTAGGACAGCTCCGTGCCGAAGGTCCGGTTGAGATGGTCGGCGAGCTCGCGCTGGGTGATCGGCTCGCCGTTCAGGTTCACCGTGCGCCCGTCGTGCGCATCGTCGAGCAGGAGGCGTGCGTAGGCGAAGGCCAGCTCGTCGCGGGTGGTGTAGCCGCAGCGGCCGTCACCGGCGCTGTTGGTGATCTCGCCACGGGCGCGATACCCGTCGATGTACTCCACGTCGGGTTCGATGTAGATGCCGTTGCGCCCGATCGACCAGGTCAGGCCGCTCTCGCGCACATCCTGCTCGGTGCGCCGGTTGCGCTGGACGACCGGCGAGAAGGCCGAGTCCTCGTCGGGGCCCTTGATGCTCGTGTAGACCACTTTGCGCACGCCCGCACGGCGTGCGGCGTCGAGGACGTTGCGATGCTGCGCGATGCGCAGCTCGGGGGGTCCAAGCCGGACACCAGCAGCACGGCGTCGACGCCGCGGAGGGAATCGGCCAGCTGCTCGGGCTCGTTGTAGTCCCCGGGTCGGACCTCGATCCCCAGATCGGCCGCCTTCGCGGGGGTGCGGGCCAGGCCCACGACCTCGGGGGCGTCGGGGTGGGCGATCAGTGCCCGGACGACGGCGCGTCCCAGTTGTCCGGATGCGGCGGTGACGGCGATCGACATGAATGTCCTCCTCGGGCAGACGGGGCTGCGTGGTGTTCCCACCGGTCCAACCCACCGTGGGGCGATCGCATTCCCGGGTCGACCCGCCACCGTCCGGTGGCGGGGCCCTGCCTCGTCGCGACCGCTGGGCCGGGGACCGAGGTGTTGCGCAGTGTCGGCGGTCCGCTTCACATCGTCGCGGAGTTCCCACTAGGCTCGCAGTGGATTCTGAGCGGCTTCACAGCCCTTCGATGACGCTGTGACCGGGGGGTCCCGACTCTCGGTGGTCGGGTGTCTCGCGTCGCGCCGAAGCTCTGTCTCAGACGTAGACGGACGATGACAGGAGCTTTCGTGGGACTTCTTCAGGCAGCGGTCGGCGCCATCGGCGGGACGCTCGCGGACCAGTGGACCGACTTCTACACGGTGCCCACGGGCCTGACGCCGACGGCGGCGCTGTTCTCCGCCGTGCCTCGAGGGCAGAATGCCGGCCGTGGTTCGAACACGAAGGCCTCCGACGGTGTGATCACCAACGGCAGCAAGATCGTCGTGCCCGAGGGATACGGGCTGGTGCTCATGCAGGACGGCGCGATCACCGGGTTCGCCGCCGAGGCCGGTGCGTACGAGTGGAGCAGTGAGGAGCAGGACTCCCAGTCGATCTTCGCCGGCGACGGCATCGTCAGCCCGCTCATCACGACCTCGTGGGAGCGGTTCAAGTTCGGCGGTCGGCCCAGCGCGCAGCAGCGCGCCTACTTCGTCACGCTCAAGGAGCTGCCGAACAACCGCTTCGGAACGCAGTCCGAGATCTATTGGGACGACGCGTACATGAACGCCCAGGTGGGCGCGATCACCCGCGGCACATACACCATGAAGATCGTCGACCCGATCTTGTTCGTCCGTGCCTTCGTGCCGGCGAAGTACCTGGAGCCGGGAGCGGTCTTCGACTTCACCGACATCGAGAACGACGCCGCTTCGCAGCTGTTCAACGAGGTCGTGGGCTCGCTGGCGCCCGCTTTCTCGATGTACACGAACGACCCGTCGAAGGGTAATCGGATCACCAAGATCCAGCAGGATTCGGTGGGTTTCGCGCAGAGCCTTTCGGCGGCGGTGGAACAGAACTATCAATGGTCGTCGGGTCGCGGCCTCGAGATCGCGTCGACGGCGATCATCGCGATCGAGTACGACGAGAACACGCGTGAGCTGCTGCGCAACGTGCAACGTGCCGATGCGCTCTCCGGTGCGCGCGGCAACTCCAACCTTCAGGCGTCGGTGGCGTCGGGGTTCGAGTCCGCGGGCGAGAACGCCGGCACCGGCGGGATCTTCGGGATGGGGATGGCCGCAGGCGCGACGGGACTGGGAGGTCTGCAGCAACCGGTGCCTGGTGTCGGCGCGCAGAGCACACCGGCGGCACCGGCGGCCCCGGCGGCCGCGCCCGCGGCGGATGACCCGATGGTCAAACTGGCGAAGTTCAAGCAGATGCTCGACGCCGGCCTCATCACGCAGGAGGACTACGACGCCGCGAAAGCCAAGGCCCTCGGCCTGTGACCGACGGGGAGCGCGCCGTGTCGAATTCCGTGCCGCCGGAGGGTCCTTCCTCGCCCCCGTCGTCGGGTCCGGAGGTGGTCCACACGCAGAACGAGGATCTCTCCGACGGGGTGAACCGGTGCCCTCGGTGCGGGGCGACCGATATCAGTCTGCGGGCGTCGGCCGGCACGCTGATCTGCCTGTTCTGTCGGCACGAGTGGTCGGAGTCGCTTCTGGAGGAAGCCTCCTCCGCGGAGGATCTGACGCAGTTGCAGGGGACGACCGTCGGCTCCGGCGCGGCGGACATCGATGATGCCGTCGATGCCGTCCTCACCATGAAGTGTGCCGGGTGCGGCGCCGAAGTGGTCATCAACACAGACCAGCAGATGGCAGCTCGCTGCCACTGGTGTCGCCATGTGCTGACCGTCAACGAGCAGATCCCGAACGGCGCGGTCCCCGATGCCGTCCTTCCCTTCCGCGTCTCCCACGAGGACGCGGTGGCGAAGGTCAAGGAGTTCGCCGGCAAGCGGCGGATGTTCGCCCACCGGGGGTTCGTGCGCGAATTCTCCCCGGAGAACGTCGTGCCGGTGTATATGCCCTACATGGTCGTCGACGGCAACGTGAGCGCCGACGTGTGGGGCGTCGGTGAGATCGAGACGAAGAAGTACACGCGCGGTTCGGGGAACGACAAGAAGACCTACTACGACGCCGACATCTACAACGTGCATCGCCACGTGGATTTCACCGTCGACGATCTCACGCTCGAGTCCTCGGGTCGGCGTGCGCATCTGGATACCGCGGTGAACACCAACAACGTCATCAACGCGATCCTCCCGTTCGACACGGAGAACGCGGTGCGCTGGAACGCGAGCTACCTCAATGGTGTCACGTCCGAGAAGCGGGACCAGGACGTCGCCGAGTTGCAACCGGCCCTGGAGGACCAGCTGCTCTCGATCGGTCGTTCGGAAGTCGCCGACTCGGTGCGCTCCTACGGCCGCGGGGTCCGGTGGGAGAAGGAGCGGGTCGACGTCCACGGGACCAAATGGGTGGCGATGTATCTGCCGGTGTGGCTCTATTCCTACTATCACGAGGTCGGGGGCAAGGGCATGGTCCACTACATCGCCGTGAACGGTCGTACCGGCGAGACCATGGGGAGTATCCCTGTCTCGCACGGGCGCCTGCTCCTTGCGGCGTTGACCGTCGGAACGGTCTTCGAAGCGCTCGCGGTCGCCTACCTGGTGGTCGGCGCATGATCGGCTTGTTCAGCGCGGCGCTCGATCTCGTGTACACCGCCCCGATCGCGCAGGGTTCATCCGACTCCGGTGGCGGCGAAGTATGGATGCTGCTGTTCGGCCCGCTGGTCGGTGGTGCGCTGTACGGGGTGCTCTACCGCTACTACCGCAACACGGACAAGTCGCACAGCTTCGAGAAGGAGACCCGGATCGAGTCGCAGCCGGTGACCGGCAGTGATGTGAAGGTCGACAGCGTGCGCGGGACGCAACGCAGTCTGGTGCAAGGGCACAACGTCCGCGACTACCGGGAGCGCGTACGGAGGGTGTGAGGCGCGACGGTGTGACTCACCGGTCGACGGTCACGGTGATCGTCTGGCCGCCGTACCCGTGTGTGCTGTCTTTGCCCTCGATGATGACCTCGTCGGCATCCGGCGGGATGACGAACGGCCCGCGGCTCCGTGTGAACGGCTGCTCGTCGGCGTGATCGTGGGTCAGCGTGTGTTCGGCGAGGACCGTTCCGTCGGTCGTGACGACCCGCCATCCGTCGGCGTACCGCTGGGGCGTGTCGTAGGGCGAGGACATCGTCACGGTGATCGTGTACGCCTCGCCGTCGCGGGTGAGGCTCGCCTCGAGGACGTCGGGGAATCGCTGTGACGCGTCGGCGTCGGACGCGTTCGCCGGCGGTGTGACGGGCGCGTCGGTGGACGCGGCACACCCGGACAGGAGTGTCGCGGCGAGCGTGGCGGCGGCAATGCGACCTGAGCGGGATCCCATGCGGGTCGACGCTACCAGGAGGCGGAACCCGGGCGGCGAAAACCATAGATGATGGTCTATGCTTTTGTCATCAGGTTCGACACCACACCTTGAGGAGCCATCCATGACCAAGCCGACCGTCCTGTTCGTCTGTGTCCACAACGCCGGTCGATCGCAGATGGCCGCCGGCTACCTGCGCGAGCTCGGCGCCGGTCGCATCGAGGTGCTCTCGGCCGGCTCGGCCCCCAAGGATGAGATCAACCCCGTGGCCGTCGAGGCGATGGCCGAGGAGGGCATCGACATCGCGGAGAACACCCCGAAGGTGCTGACCGTCGATGCGGTCAAGGAGTCCGACGTGGTCATCACGATGGGTTGCGGTGACGCGTGCCCGATCTTCCCCGGCAAGCGCTACGAGGACTGGGAACTCGAAGACCCGGCCGGTCAGGGCATCGAGTCGGTCCGTCCCATCCGCGACGAGATCCGCGGCCGAGTGGAGGCCCTCGTGGCCGACCTGGTCGGATCCGAAGAAGGTGCGGCGTGACCGAGACGCGCGGCCAGGGCGCGCTGCTGTCCGCCGATGCCGTGCTCCACCGCGCAGCCGAACGACTCGCACAGCAGTTCGACGGGATGGTGAACGCCGAGACCGTCGAGCGGGTCGTGTTCGAGTCGTATGCGGCGCTGGGGCGCACCGCGTCGATCAAGACGCACCTTCCCTCCCTCGCGGAGAAATTCGCGCACGATCGCCTCACGGCGCTGGCTCAGTCCAAGGGCGTCGTCGCCAAGCGTGTGCCCGAGGTGCTCTATGTCTGCGTGCAGAACTCCGGACGGTCCCAGATGGCCGCCGCGCTCACACGGCACATCTCCGGTGGCCGGGTGCACGTCCGCTCGGCGGGATCGAGTCCGTCGGGGATCGGAATCCTCCCGTCGGTGGTGACGGTGCTCGGCGAGATCGGCATCGAGGTGGGGGAGGAGTTCCCCAAGCCCCTGACCGACGACGTCGTCCGCGCGGCCGACGCGGTGGTGACCATGGGATGCGGTGACGCCTGCCCGGTGTACCCGGGGAAGCGATACCTCGACTGGCACCTGGATGACCCGGCGGAACTCGATCTGGACGGCGTCCGCGTCGTGCGTGACCAGATCCGGGTCCATGTCGAGGAGTTGCTCAGCGAGATCTCGCCGCAGCACGCGGGCTGATCGCCCGCAGTAGGCGGCGCCTCAGGCGCCCGGTTCGTCGATCGTCGCCGGCCACGGTGGCAGGGGATCCGCACCTCGAAGCCAGGACTCGGGGCCGGCGGCGAGCTCCGCATCGGTGAGTGCGGCGGCGTCGAGCCGCCGCGTCAGGTCGGCGGCATCGAGGTCGATCCCTGTCAGGGCGATCTCCTGGACGGTCGCCCGCCAGCCTTCGTCGTCATCGAGCGGGTCGAGCCACATCGCCGAGCCGGCCTGCTCCCAGCGGGCCAGGACACCCGGGCGTGTCGCGAGGCGGCAGAACCCGACCGACCTCACGACCGTTCCGCAGACGCCCGCGTCGATCCGATCCAGCGCGTGCATCAAGCGGGCGGGCTGGAACGGGCGGAGCTGCTCGTAGCGGAGAGTGCTCACGCGCGGGTCGCGCATGAACGGCGCGTGCTCGCCGTTGAGCGCATGGACCCATCCCGCACGCTCCCGCCACGGCGGAGCCGTCGTACCCGCCGCGAGGGCCCGCAGATCCTCGACCGCGTTGCGGGAGAGGCGGATGCGGCACCCCGGGTTCAGGTGGGAGACGATGGCCATCATCATCGACAGGTCCTCGGTCGGCGTGTCCTCCCAGTCCACGATCACCACACCGGACGCGCTCTCGATCAGGTGCGCGGCGTGGCGGGCCCGTGCCCCGATGTCCCCGCGGTCGTCCCGGGCGTGCTCGCGCGGCGCGAGCGGCGCGCTGCCCTGCAGATCGTCGAGCATGTGGCGGGCGTCGACGACGCACACGACCTCACCGTCGCCGGCGTCGAGCAGGGCGGGGAGGTCGACGCCGGGTGGGGTGTCGACGACGATCGCATCACCGGCGTTCCGGGCCGCCTCCAGGGCGCTGAGCAGGAGTCGGTCCCGCAGGCGGGGCGGGGCGGCGCTCGCCGTCACGACCGGTTGTCCGAGCGCGGCGGAGATCTCGCCGGCGTAGCGGCGGCGTTCCGGGGTGCACAGTCCGACGGTGAGGATGGTCCTTCGATGCATGGCGCTCGCTCTCGATTGCGCGGGAAACCCTTGAAGCATAAGCTGAATTGAAAATCATTCTCAAGTAAGGTGTTCGCGTGAAGGTCCGCGCATCGATCAAGTCACTCAAGAATCAGCCGGGGGCACAGGTCGTCCGTCGCCGCGGTCGCGTCTACGTCATCAACAAACTCAATCCCCGCTTCAAAGGCCGCCAGGGTTGACCCCGACGTGCGACGGCGTCGGTGCGTCAGTCCAGGCCGGCGCCGAGGGCGGCGAGCGGTTCGCCGGTCAGTCGCTGCGTGGTCCACCCCTCCATCGGCGTCGCGCCGAGCGACCGGTAGAAGGCGATGGAGGGTGTGTTCCAATCCAGCACGGTCCATTCCAGGCGCGCGTACCCCCGGATCGCACACTCGTGGGCGAGGGAGGCGATGAGGGCTTTGCCGAACCCGCGACCGCGCTCGCTCTCCGCGACGAACAGGTCCTCCAGGCAGATGCCGTGCGTGCCCGTCCAGGTCGAGTAGGTGAGGAACCACACCGCGATGCCGACGATCGCGCCGTCCCGCTCGACGACATGCGCGAAGGCCTTCGGATCGGGGCCGAAGAAGGTCGCGGAGATCCGCTCGATGGTGTTCTCGACCGCGTCCGGCTCGCGTTCGTAGACCGCGAGCCGATGGATGCACTCGAGCAGGCCCGGCTCGTCGCCGGGGCGGGCGGGGCGCAGGACGGCGCCGTGGGGGAGATCATGCGGGGTCACCGCCCCAGGTTAGGGCTCACCACCGGCGTGCGCCGCGGGGCTCGCGGGGGCGCGGGCCGGCTCAGACGGGAGTCTCGCCGCCCGGCCCCGGTGCGCTCGTGTCCGGGTGCGGCCACCATCCGGGCATCAGGTGGGTGATGCGCCGCGCCGCGGCGGTCGCGTCGGTCTCGCCCGAGGTCACCCACGTGTCGATGACGCCGACGAAGGCGCCCGCGATGAAGGCGGCGGCCTCCTCGCATTCATGGTCGGTGGACGGCGCCCCCGGCACACCCTGTGTGCGGAATACATGGACGGCCTTCAGCGCCTGCGGTCGCATGACGGTGACCAGTGCCGCCGGGAACGAATCGTGCGCGTACGAGCCGAAGAGGGCGCGGTACACCGCGCGCTCGCCGGCGACCAGTTCGAGCACCTGTTGCAGAGAGTGCTCGTATCGTCGTGCGACGTCGCGCAAGGCCTCCGTCGAAGGTTCCACGGGAACGGTCGTGAGCTTCTGGATGTCGGCCACGAACTCGGCGATGGCGAGATCGCGCACGCTTCGTGCGTGACGGTAGAAGGTCGTGCGGTGCACCCCCGCCTCTCGACACAGGAGGGAGACGGAGATGTCGGCCAGGGGGGTGGTGAGGACGAGACGGTGGAGCGTGCTTCTCAACGACTCGCGGCTGCGGACGAATCGGGGGTCGTCGTGCATGATCCCTCCGCTTTCGGACGCCGCGCGGTGCGCGTCGCATCAGGTTATCCGTCCACGGTGGGGATGGCGGCGACGGCGTCCTGCGCGTCGCCCACCACCCCCGGACGATTCAGGACTCGTAGTGCGACAGCCCCGCGGTCTCGCCACCGTCGGCGACGAACTCCGCACCCGTCGAGAAGCTCGACTCGTCCGACGCGAGGAACAGGATCATGTTCGACAGCTCGATCGGCTCGCCGACGCGGTGCAGCGCGACGTGGTTCTGTGGGGTCTCCAGCGACTCCGTCATCGGGGTGCGGATGACCCCGGGGTGGACCGAGTTGACCCGGATGTTGTACTTGCCGAGATCGAGCGCGGTGCTCTTGGAGAGTCCGCGGACGCCGAACTTCGCCGCGTTGTACCCCGGCAATGCCTCGTAGCCCTGCAGGCCCGCAGTCGAGGAGATGTTGATGATCGATCCGCTACCGCGCTGCTTCATCGGCTCGATGACCGCCTTGGTGCCGTAGAACACGCCGGTGAGGTTGATCGCGATGATCTTGTCCCAGTCCTCGAGGGAGTAGTCCTCGATCGACCCGAAGTTGGCGATGCCGGCGTTGTTGACCAGGACGTCCAGGCCTCCGAACTGGTCGACGGCGGTCTGGACCGCCGCCTGCCACTGGTCGAAGCTCGTCACGTCGAGGTGCACGTAGCGCGCGGCGTCGCCGAGCTCCTCGGCCAGAGCGGTGCCCTCCTCGTCGAGGATGTCCGCGATCACGACCTTCGCGCCCTCCGCGACGAGGAGCTTCGCGTGCGAGGCCCCCATTCCGCGAGCGCCACCGCTGATGAGTGCGACCTTGTTCTGCACACGTGCCATGAGATACGCCTTTCTCTTCCCCTGAGACCCGGATCATGGCCGGGTGGTCGCGAGTGCCGCGACCACCTCTAATCTACAACTGTCGTATAGCGCTCGGGCCGTCGATGGCGAGATCTCGGCGCCGTCGCGTCCCACTTCGTACAGATAGACTGTTGTCTATGGGTGCTCCGTCAGAGGTCGACGACCGCCGTCTCGCGTTGCTCGCCGACCCGACCCGTTCCCGCATCCTCCGACTCATCCGCGACAGCGACGAGGGTCGCGCGCTCGTGGGCGAGCTGGCGGCCGCTCTCGAACTGACCCAACCGACCGTCAGCCACCACATGAAGGCGTTGCTGGCCGAGGGGTTCGTGCGGCGCCATCCCGAGGGGCGTCGTGTGTGGTACGCCATCGACCCCGATGAGTACGACCGGGTATCGGCCTTCCTCGGTGCCGGCGCGGCCGCCGAGCCCGACCTCGACCGGATCGTCGCCGACCTCTCTCTGAGGTTCCGTGGCGTCTTCGGCGGGGAGACGATCCGGCGGATCGTCCATGACAGCTCGGAGCTGCTCCGCGACGCGAGCGCCTCCACGCCGTATCTCGCGTCCCGCACGGCGGCTTTCGCGTCGGCGCGGCTCGACGCTCTCGCGCGCGCCGACGGCGACCGCGACGCCACCCCGGAGGTGCTGTTCGTCTGCGTGCAGAACGCGGGTCGGTCGCAACTGGCCGCCGGCATCCTCCGACACCTGGCCGGTGACCGGATCCGCGTCGCCACGGCCGGATCCGAACCGGCGACCGACGTGCGCTCGACGATCATCGCCGCGCTCGACGAGATCGGCGTGCCCGCCACGGGAGACTTCCCGAAACCGCTCACCGACGAGGCCGTCCGTGCGGCGAGCGTCGTGATCACGATGGGGTGCGGCGACGCGTGCCCGGTGTTGCCGGGGCGGAGGTATCTGGACTGGGACCTGGAGGACCCCGCGGGGTTGCCGCTGGCCGATGTGCGTGGGATCCGCGACGACATCGCGCGGCGTGTGCGCGAGCTCTACGCCGAGCTGGTGCACGCGGCCTGAAGCACCCGCATCGGGGCTACGATCGGGGGATGGCGACGTCGAACACCCCGACCCCCGAGGTCGAAGACAAGATCGTGCTGACCACCATCGATACCGGATCGCAGGGTTCGTGCTGCGGCGGGAGCGGTTGCGGCGGACAGTGACCGCTGCCAGCGACGAGGGCCGGTGACGATCGCCGTCACCGGCCCTCCCGCCCGGGCCCGCCGACGTCAGGCGGTCTGTCCGGAGTGCTTCCCCTCGGCGATCTCCTCGACCGTCTTGGCGTTGAAGGCGGGGAGATCATCGGGGGTGCGGCTGGAAGTCAGGCCCTGGTCGACGACCACTTCCTCGTCGACCCACGTCGCGCCGGCGTTGCGCAGGTCGGTCTTCAAGCTGGGGTAGCTGGTGAGCGTCCGGCCCTCGAGCACGCCGGCCTCGGCGAGGATCCACGATCCGTGGCAGATCACCGACACCGGCTTGTGCGCGTCGAAGAAACCGCGCACGAAAGCCACCGCGCGGTCATCCATCCGAAGATGGTCGGCGTTGACCACGCCGCCGGGAAGCACGAGCGCGTCGAAATCGTCGACGCCGGCGTCGGAGACGGCGAGATCCACGGATTGCTCGTGCCCGTTCTTGCCGGTGACGGTCCCCTCCGCGGGTGAGACGAGCGTGGCCGCCGCCCCCGCCTCGGTCACCGCCGCCCAGGGACTGGTCAGCTCGCTGTCCTCGAACCCGTCGGTCAGGAGGAACGCGACCTTCTTGCCATCGATGTTCTCGGTCAAGATGTGGCTCCTTTCGGTCGGTCGGCCTCCACGCTAGGAGGCGCCGACGATCGGAAGGAGGGGATTGCGCGGTGGTCTGCTCGTCGCTAGCGCGGCGTCGAGGTCAGTGCGCCACCGCCGCCGGTGCGTCGTCGTCATCCGGCTTGCGGATGAAGAACGCCCCCACGATGAGCGTCAGCGACACGATCGCGGCGATGAGGAAGGCCGCATGAGCGCCCTGGGCGCCCGCGGTCAGCTCGTCCACGCCGGATTCCATGGCCGAGGTCTGCACGCCCGACATCACCGCCACCAGCAAGGCGATGCCGGCGGCGCCGCCGACCTGCTGCGTCGTGCTGACCACCGCGGACCCGTATGAGTAGTAGCGACGTGGGAGCGAGGCCAACGACGCGGTGAACAGCGGGGTGAAGGACATCGCGAGTCCCAGCGAGAGAGCCGTCTGGGCGATCAGGATCATCCAGATGGTCGTGTCCTGGTCGAAGGTGGTGAACATCCACAGCACACCCGAGGCGATGATCGAGCCGGGGAACAGCAGCACGCGAGGTCCGAAGCGGTCGTAGATCCGCCCGACCACCGGCCCGGCCAGCCCCATCAGCAACGCACCGGGGAGCACGACGAGACCGGTGACGGCGGCGGATGCCTGCAACACGTTCTGCATGTACAGCGGGATGACGGTGATCGCGCCGAAGAAGGACACCGACAGCAGGCCGAACTGGGCGACCGAGAGGGAGAAGTTCGTCGAGCGGAACACCCGCAGGTCCAGCAGCGGCACGCCGCGGGTCTGCAGGGCTATCTGGCGCCAGGCGAACAGGGCGAGCGAGACCACACCCACCGACAGCGACACGATCAGCGTCGTGGTCGCCTGGGCGCCGGCGGCCTGTTCGGCTGCCGTCCCGCCGTGCGCGGCCGCCCCGCCGATCTGGCTGAGGCCGTACACGACGCCACCGAAGCCGAAGGCGGAAAGGACGACCGAGAGGGCGTCGATCGGCTCGCGGATCGTCTCGCCGATGTTGCGGATCCAGATCGCGCCGACGGCCAGGGCGGCCAACGCGATCGGCAGGACGATCCCGAAGATCCACCGCCATCCCAGCGTGTCCAGCAGCACGCCCGACATCGTCGGACCGATCGCCGGTGCCAGCGCGATGACCATGCTCACGCGGCCCATCATGCGGCCGCGGGCGTGGGCGGGGACGACGTTCATGATCGTCGTCATCAGCAACGGCATCATGATTGCCGTTCCGGAGGCCTGCACCACACGGCCGAGCAGGAGCACCGCGAAGCCGGGGGCGATCAGGGCGATCAAAGTTCCCGTGGAGAACAGGCTCATCGCGGCGATGAACATCATCCGGGTCGGGAACCGGCGCAGCAGGAACCCCGTGATCGGGATGACCACGGCCATCGTGAGCATGAACGCGGTGGTCAGCCACTGGGCCGCCACGGCGGTGATGCCCAGGTCGGTGATGAGGTGCGGGATCGCGACCCCCATCGTCGTCTCGTTCAAGATCGCGACGAAGGCGGCCGCCAGCAGCAGCCAGATGGCGCGATTGCCGTCGGCCGAGACGACGTCGGTGCGCGGGAGCGTCACACTGCCGGTGCCGGGGGCGACGTCGGTGGCAGCCATGGGATCTCCAATAGTCCGGTCGCGGAAGCGATGTATGGGGCGCGCGCACGCGCGGGGACGCCGAGGGCGGCGCCCACGACAGGCTAACCGCCACCGACGACGGCGTTATTCCCGATCCGGCGGGATCGTGGTGAAGACGCGGCGGAGATCAGTCCTCCGACGTCGTGTCTTCCCAGCGCTCGGAACCGATCGAGTCGGTGGGAGAAGGGGTCGGCTCGCGGCCTTCCCAGCCCCGGGGAGTGGGGTTGATCATCTCCTCCTCGGGCACCTTCTTCAGCTCGTCGATCTCGGCGCGCAGTGCGTCGAGGTCGGATCCGTCGTGTGCGGGGTGTTCGCCGGAGGTGCTCATGGAGCCGAGCCTACCGTGCGCGATTAGCCTGATTCCATGACGATGCTCGGACCTCCCGGTCGCGGGGGAGGATTCCGCGGCGTCGACGAAGCGGCGCAGCGGCGACGCAACGCGCAAGCGCCGAAGGTCCCCGACCTCGGACACCGCGTGGTGGCGCTGTTCCGCCCGTACACGGGGCGGATCGTGGTGACGGCCACACTGGTGGTCGTCGGTGCGGCCGTCGCCGTCGTCCCGCCGCTGCTGGTGCAGAGGATCTTCGACGACGCGCTGTTCCCCGTCGACGGTTCGGCGCCGGATCTGCGGCTGCTGATCATCCTGGTCGGCGCCATGATCGGGTTGTTCCTGCTTTCGTCCGGGTTGTCCGTGGCGCAGACCTGGCTCACCGCCACCGTCGGCAATGCCGTCACCGGTGATCTGCGGGTGCGCCTGTTCGAGCACCTCCAGTCGATGGAGCTGGCGTTTTTCACCCGCACCAAGACCGGCGCGATCCAATCCCGCCTGCAGAACGACGTCGGAGGCGTCGCGGGGGTCCTCACGAACACGGTCACGAGCATCCTCGGCAACGCCGTCACCGTCGTGGCGTCGTTGGTGGCCATGCTCATCATCGACTGGCGCCTGACCCTCATCGCGGTGGCGATCATGCCCTTCCTCGTGATCGTGCAACGGCGGGTGGGGCAGGTGCGCGCGCGGATCGCCGGTGAGACGCAGGAGTCCCTGTCGGAGCTGAGCGCGATCACGCAGGAGACCCTCAGCGTCTCGGGCATCCTGTTGTCGAAGTCCTTCAACCGGCAGCGCACCGAATCCCATCGCTACCAGGAGGAGAACCGCAACCAGGTGCGCCTCCAGGTGCGCCGCGCCATGAGCGGGCAGGGATTCTTCGCGGTGGTGCAAGTGCTCATGTCGAGCGTTCCCGCCGTCATCTATCTCGTCGCCGGCTATCTCATCACCGGCGGTGCCGACGACCTCACCGCGGGAACGATCGTCGCTTTCACCACGGTCCAGGCGCGCCTGCTCATGCCGCTGATGGGGCTGATGCGCGTGGCGTTGGATCTGCAGACCTCGGCGGCGCTGTTCGCCCGCATCTTCGAGTACCTCGACCTGACCCCGACGATCACCGACCGTGCCGACGCGATCGACGTCGACGAGGCGCCGGGCCCCCTCGGACGCGTCGAGTTCCGCGACGTCGAGTTCCGATACCCGGATGCGGCGCCGCAGACCCCCGCGACCCTGGACGGGGTGTCCTTCCGGGTCGAACCCGGCCAGCACGTCGCCTTCGTCGGCCCCTCGGGCGCGGGCAAGACCACGATCCTCTACCTCACGCCGCGGATGTACGGCGCCAGCGGGGGAGAGGTCCTCTTCGCGGGCGCCGACGTGGATTCCCTCCGAGCGGCGTCGATCATCGACCACGTCGGGATCGTGTCGCAGGAGACCTACCTGTTCCACGCGTCCATCCGCGAGAACCTCCGCTATGCCAAGCCCGACGCATCCGACGACGAGCTCGTCGCGGCGTGCCGTGCGGCGAACATCCATCACGTGATCGAGCGGTTCGCCGACGGCTACGACACGATCGTGGGCGAGCGCGGCTACCGGTTGTCCGGCGGGGAGAAGCAGCGCATCGCGATCGCGCGCGTCCTGCTGAAGGATCCTCCCGTGCTCCTGCTCGACGAGGCGACCTCGGCGCTGGACACCGTCTCGGAGCGTGTCGTGCAGGAGGCGTTGGATGCCGCTTCGCGGGGGCGCACCACCCTGTCGATCGCCCACCGCCTGTCGACGGTGATCGCGGCCGATGTCATCCATGTCGTCGACGCGGGACGCATCGTCGAGTCCGGCAGCCACGTCGAGCTCCTGGCCCGAGGCGGGCTCTACGCGGAACTCGCGGCGCAGCAGGTGGCCGCATCGCGGATCCTCCAGACCGAGGAGGCCGAGCCGCACCCGCCGTTGCCGGAGCGGCGCGCCGACCGCGCCCCCGACGACATCGTCGATCCGGGACCGGTCACCAGAGGGTGACCGCGTCGATCCGGGTCCGGAGCCCGGCGTCCAGGTGCGCGCGCGCCACGTCGGCGCGGTGCCACACGCGGCGGGTGAACGCACCCAACAGCCTCCGGTAGGACGCATCGGGGTGGTCCTCGGCGATCGCGGCCAGCCGCGGCACGTCCATCGTCAGAATCAGCTCCACGCGCGCCTGGAGGGCGTTCGAGATCCCGGACCGCTCGAGGACGTCGAGCCCGGCGGTCATCGCATCGAGGCAGTCGCGCAGGACGTCCAGGCGGGCCTCGTTCTGGGTGATGGACGAGCCGTCCGGGCGCACGCGCCACCGGACCACGACCTCGGTCACGGTGTCGAACCGTCGGGCACGGGTGTACATCCGCTGCGCGACCACCTGATCTTCGTACAGGCGTCCCTCCGGGAAGTGCAGATCGGCACGACGCCAGAAGTCCGTCCGGCTCACCTTCGACCACGCGACGACGTTCCCTCCCGCCGCGGGATGTTCCGCCAGGGTGGTCGCCCGGCGTGCGGGGGATGTGGACGCGGCGACCCAGGGCTGGACCTCCCCTTCGAGATACCCGCCCGTCCCGTCCGGGCGTAGCCGGGTGTAGGCGCCGACCGCGAAGTCGCTCCCGCTGTCCTCCACGGACCCCACAAGCGTTTCCAGTGCGCCGGGGGTCAGCTCGTCGTCGGCGTCGAGGAACCCGACGAACGGCGTCTCGAGGTGTGCCAGGCCACTGTTGCGGGCCGCGCCGAGACCGCGGCGGCGCGGATGATGGACCACGCGGAATCGCCCGTCCGAGGCGGCCGCGGCGGCGAACAGCGCCGCGGTCCCGTCGTCGGAGGCATCGTCGACGAGGATGGCCGTCCAGTCCTGGCGGGTCTGTGCACGCAAGGACGCCAGCGCCGCCGGCGCGTAGTCGACGACGTTCCAGCCGGGGACGACCATCGTGATCGAGGGGCGCGTCACGAGCTCGATCCTACGGGCGCCCGCGGTCAGACGGCCGCGACGGCGGCCGCGACGGCATCGGCGACCGGGTCCAGCGTGCCCCGCCAGGTGTGGGGGAGGGTGAACCGTACCGCGGTGCGGGCCACGTCGGGGTCGACCCCGATCGCGACGAGGACGTGCGACGCGTCGTCGCTGCCCGCCGCACACGCTGAGCCGCTCGAGGAGACCACCCCGCGTCGCTCGAGTTCGAGCAGCACCGCCTCGCCGCTGGTCCCGGCGAAGGTGAAGCTCGCCGTGCCGGGCAGTCGGCGATCCGGGTGCCCCGTGAGGTGCGCGGTCGGAACCTTCTCCCGCACCCGGGCGATGAAGGCGTCTCGCACGCCGGCGACCCGTGCGGCCGCGTCCTCCCGCTCGGATTCGGCGAGTTCCAGGGCCGTCGCGATGCCCACCGCGCCGGCGACGTTCTCCGTACCCGAGCGGCGTCCGCGCTGTTGACCACCGCCGTGCACGACCGGTTCGAGCGGGATGCGTCCTCGCACCATCGCCACCCCGATCCCCTTCGGTGCGCCCAGCTTGTGGCCCGCCAGGGTGAGTGCATCGACGCCGAGGCCGGCGAGGGGGAGCCATCCGGCAGCCTGCACGGCGTCCAGGTGCAGCGGCACGCGGCCGCTCGCGTCGACCAGGCCCCCGGCGTCCTGGACCGTGCCGATCTCGTTGTTGGCCAGACCGATGGAGATGACCGAGGTGTCGGGGCGGATCGAGCGTCGGAGGTCGTCGGAGTCGACCAGGCCATGCCGATCCACCGGCAGCATCGTGACCTCGACACCGTGCAGGCGCCGCAGGTAGTCGATCGAGGCGAGCACCGACTCGTGCTCGATGGGCGTGGTCACGACATGCCGTGCACCCGTGTTCTGCAGGGCCGCGAGGGCGATGCCTTTGACGGCGAGGTTGTTCGCCTCGGTGCCCCCGGAGGTGAACACGACATCGCCGGCCCGCACGCCCAGCACGCGGGCGACACGTCGTCGGGCATCATCCAGCGCGGCGGCGGCGCGCTCGCCGACGGTGTGGTGGCTGGAGGGGTTCCCGTACGTGGTGGTCAGCAGCGGCGCCATCGCTTCGAGCACCTCGCGCCGCACCGGCGTCGTCGCGGCGTTGTCGAGATACAGTCCGCTCATCGGACTATTCCTCGTGGACGTCGACGCGGATGTCGAGTCCGAGGTCCAGGGCACGCGCGGAGTGGGTCAGGGCCCCGACCGAGATGACGTCGACGCCGGTCTCGGCCACGGCACGGACGCTTTCCAGTGAGATGCCCCCCGACGCCTCCACCGTCGCACCGCCGCCGATGCGCCGGACGCCCGCGCGCAGGTCGTCGAGGGAGAAGTTGTCGAGCATGATCGTGTCGACCCCCGCGGCCAGGACCGCGTCGATCTGGTCGAGGCGGTCGACCTCCACCTCGACGTGCGTCGTGTGCGGCAGCCGGGCGATCGCGCCGTTGAGGGCGGCGGTCACCGAGACGCCTCGGTCCTTGAGGACGGCGAGGTGGTTGTCCTTGGCCATGACCGCATCGCTGAGCGAGGTGCGGTGGTTGTGTCCTCCGCCGCACCGGACGGCGTGACGCTCGAAGGCCCGCAGCAGCGGCGTGGTCTTGCGGGTGTCGGCGATGCGCGCGCCGGTGTGGGCGACTTCTGCGACGTAGCGCGCCGTGAGCGTGGCGACCCCCGACATCCGCTGCACGAAATTCAGCCCCACCCGCTCGGCGGTCAGGACGGCGCGGGCCGGGCCACTCACGACCGCGAGGGTGCGGCGTGCGGCGAACGCCTCCCCGTCGGCGTAGCGCACATCGACGTGGATCGCGGGGTCCGTCAGTCGGAACGCCGTGGCGAACACCTCGCCACCGGAGAACACCCCCGGTTCGCGGGAGGTCAGCTCCGCGCGGGCGATCGCGTCTTCGGGGATGAGGGTCTCGCTGGTGATGTCGCCCCAGGGTGCGTCTTCGTCGAGGGCTGCCTCGACGATCCGTTCGATCACGCGTGGTGTCAGCATGGGGCTCCGATCAGGGCGGGGGAGGGGGCGGGTGGCGCATCGGGACACGTGCCGTCGGTGCGGAAGTGGGCGCCGACGGACTCGCGGCGCGCTGCGGCAGCGGCGAGCATGTGGGCCGCGACGAGCAGGAGGTTGTCGTCTTCGACGCCCGCCGGTGTGGCGGCGCGCGCGGGGCGGCCGTTGCGCCATGCGGCGACGGTCGCGGCCGCACGCACAAGACCGCCCCCCTCGCGGCGGAGGCCGGCGTGCTCCCACATGAGTCGTTGCAGCGCCGCGCGGGTGAACGGTTCCGGCTCTTCGTCGGCGACGGTCACCTGCGGCGTCGGGCCGCCGCCGCCGATCTCCGGCCACGAGGCTCCCGCGGCGTCCGAGGTCGCGGCCGCGGCGACCCGGGTGCCGAAGACGACCCCCTCGAGCAGGGAGTTCGACGCGAGACGATTGGCGCCGTGCAGGCCCGTTCGCGCCGTCTCGCCGGCGGCGAACAGGGCCGGGATGCTCGTACGCCCGTCGAGGTCGGTGACGACCCCGCCCATCAGGTAGTGGGCGGCGGGGGTGACCGGGACGGGCGTCACGGACCAGTCGAGGCCCGCGGCGCGCACCGCCCGGTCGATGGTGGGGAACCGGTCGGCGAGGAAGGCCGCACACGCGGAGGGCTCCTCACGCAGGACGGTCGCGTCCAGTCGTACGCTCCGACCGCCCTGGCGCGCCATCGCGTCCGCGATCGCGCGGGATACGACGTCCCGGGGCGCCAGCTCGCCCTCCGGATGGGCATCCAGAGCGAAGCGGCGACCGCTGTCGTCGAGGAGTACCGCACCCTCGCCCCGGACGGCCTCGGACACCAGGAACGGTTCCGCGGCGTCGAGCACGGTCGGATGGAACTGCACGAATTCCAGGTCGGTCACCGCCGCACCCGCGCGCAGCGCCATCGCCACCCCGTCCGCGGTGGCCACGGGCGGATTGGTCGTGTGGGCGAACAGCGCTCCGGCGCCACCGGTGGCCAAGACGACCGCATCGGCGCGGAGGACGTCTCCGCCGAGAAGGCGCACGCCGCGGGCGCGGCCGTCCTCCAGGAGGATGTCGACGGCGATGCCGTGCTCGCGGACGGTGATCCCCGATGCGGTGCGTGCGGCGTCGGACAGTGCGCGCTGGATCTCGCGGCCCGTCGCGTCCCCGCCGGCGTGGATGATCCGCGGATGAGAGTGGGCGGCTTCCAGACCGCGCACGTGGTGCCCCGCGGCGTCGGTGTCGAAGACGACACCGCGCGAGACCAGGTCGGCGATCGCGTCGGCACCGCCGGCGGCGACCAGCTGCGCGGCGGCGGGGTCGCCCAGACCCGCGGCCGCGGTGAGGGTGTCCTCGGCGTGGGCGGCGACGCTGTCGCCGTCGTCGGTCACCGCGGCGATCCCGCCCTGCGCCCACGACGTCGCGGTGTCCTCGAGGGTGCGCTTGGTCACCACCGTGACCCGGGCCCCCCGCGAGGCGGCGTGCAGGGCGGTCGTGAGACCTGCGATCCCACTTCCGACCACGACCAGCGACGTCGTCGCGTCCCTCCTCATGCGGCCGGGGGCTTGGCCGCCAGCATCCGCTCGAGGGCGACGCGGGCGGGGTCGGCGACGTCGGCGGGTACCGTGATGCGGTTCTCGACCGTCCCGGCCACGAGTCCCTCGAGGGTCCAGGCCAGGTACCCCGGGTGGATGCGGTACATCGTCGAGCACGGGCACACCACCGGGTCGAGGCAGAAGATCGTGTGCTGCGGGTGCTCGGCGGCCAGGCGCTGGACGAGATTGATCTCGGTTCCGATCGCGAACGTGGTGGGCTCGTCCGCGGCCTCGATCGCCTTGCGGATGTAGTCCGTGGAGCCGGCCTCGTCCGCGGCGTCGACGACGGCCATCGGGCACTCGGGGTGCACGATCACGCGCACGTCGGCATGCTCGGCGCGCGCATTGTCGATCTGGTCGACGGTGAACCGGCGGTGCACCGAGCAGAAGCCGTGCCACAGGATGACGCGCGCGTCGGTGAGGGTCTTCTCGTCCGATCCGCCGAGGGGGCGGTTCGGGTTCCACATCGGCATCCGGTCCAGCGGCACACCCATCGCCTTGGCGGTGTTGCGCCCGAGATGCTGGTCGGGGAAGAACAGCACGCGGCGCCCGCGCTCGAACGCCCACTCCAGCACCGTGCGCGCGTTCGAGGAGGTGCACACGATTCCGCCGTGCCGTCCGACGAAGCCTTTGATGGCCGCGGAGGAGTTCATGTAGGTGACCGGGATCACCGGCACGCGTCCATCGGCATCGACGGCCGTCATGTCTCCGTACACCTCTTCGAGTTGCTCCCAGCATTCCTCGACCTGGTCGATGTCGGCCATGTCGGCCATCGAGCAGCCCGCGGCGAGGTTGGGGAGGATGACGGCCTGTTCCGGTCGGGAGAGCAGATCCGCCGTCTCGGCCATGAAGTGAACGCCGCAGAAGACGATCGCCTCCGCATCCGGGTGCTCGAGTGCGGCGTTGGCGAGCTGGAACGAGTCGCCCACGTAGTCGGCGTGGGTGACGACCTCCTCGCGCTGGTAGAAGTGGCCGAGGATGACCACGCGGTCTCCGAGTGTCTGCTTGGCCGCGCGGATCCTCGCGTCCAGCTCGGTGTCGTCGGCTTCGCGGTATTCCGCGGGGAGTTCCCCCTGACGCGGCGCGCCCGTGGGGATCACATCGCCCATCGACGCGCCGGGTCCGTATCCGGGTCGGGTGTCGATCTCCCAGGGGCCGGCGGCAAGGTCGGCGGAGCACGTCGCCGAGGCGTCGGGGCCCGCGACGATCTGCTGGATGAGGTGGTCGACGGAGGGGTCGGCGGGACGGGGCTGCGGCGTGACGGGGATGGCGGCCATGGCGTCCTCTTTCTCTCGGTGGTGGTCTCAGGCGCGTACGCCGAGCGGCCCGTGGTCGGCCAGTTCGACGTCGCGGTTGTAGCGGTACAGCCGCGCCGGGCGGTGGCTGCCGGTGCGGAAACGCTCGGTGGGGATGAGGGTGCCCGATCCCTCCGCCTGACGGCGGAAGTTCGCCGGGTCCAGCCGGCGGCGCAGGATCGCCTCATAGACCTCGCGCAGCTCGGCCAGGGTGAACTCGTCCGCCAACAGGCCGTGCGCGATCCGGCTGTAGCCGACCTTGTTGCGCAGTCGCCACAGGGCGTAGTCGACGATGTCGTTGTGGTCGAACGCGAGCCCCGGCAGGTCGGTGGCGTCGAACCACGCGACGTTTTCGGGGGCGTCGCCTGCGGCGGCGTGCGCGGCCACCTGGGCGTCCACGTCGTCTTGACGCAGCAGCGCCCAGTACACGATCGAGACCACCCGGCTGGGGGAGCGGTCCACCGCGCCGAAGGCGTAGAGCTGTTCGAGGTAGCTCGGCTGCAGGCCCGTCGTCTCGGCGAGGGTCCTCGAGGCGGCGGCATCGAGGCTCTCGGAGATGTCGAGCCACCCGCCGGGCAGGGCCCATTGTCCCTCGTGGGGATCACGGGTGCGGCGCACGAGCGGGAGGCTGAGCGAGATCGTGTCGCCGGTTCGGCGCACGGTGAAGATGACCGTCGAGACGGCGACGCGGGTGATGTCGTCGTTCCGATCCGCACTTCGTGTCATCATGACCTTTACCTCCGGAGCGATCTTAGTGTCGATATGACCTGAACTCCAAACGCCGTTGTTCGGCGATCATCGGGCGCTCTCATAGCTGCGCCCCGTAGGGTTCGAGGAAGGAGGGGTCGTGCCGCTGCTGGACATCGTGTTGATCGTGATGCTCGTCATCGCGTTGGTCGTCGGCGCGGTACGCGGGTTCATCGCGAGCCTGGGCTCGATGATCGGGCTGGTCGTCGGAGTACTGGCCGCATGGTGGCTCGTGCCCCTCGTCAACGACGCGTGGCCGTATCCCGAGTGGCGATCCCTCGTCGTCGTCGGGCTCGCCCTCTTGCTGGTGCTCGGGGGCACCGCGATCGGTGCGGGCATCGCCGGCCGAATCCGTTCCGGGGTGGACCGCACCCCGCTCCGCTTCGTCGACCGACTGCTGGGTGCTGCAGCCGGCGTCGTGGTCACCGCCCTCGCCCTGTCGCTGATCGGCGCGAGCGTGACCGCCACCGGCGCCCCCATGCTCGCTCCCGCGATCGGTTCCTCGCGCGTGCTCCAGACCATCGATCGCTACACGCCGACGCCCGTCGCCCTGGCCATGGCGCAGCTGCGCTCGCTCGTGCTCGATGACGGCATCCCGCGCGTCGGGGAGCTGCTGGCGCCACAGGTGCAGGCGACCGAGCCACCGATCGCGCTGGATGACCCCGAGCTGGCCGCGGCGGCGGCATCCGTCGCGCGCGTGTCGGGAACCGCCTACGCCTGCGGGACCAGTTCCACCGGCAGTGGCTTCGTCATCGCCGACGACCGCGTGGTCACCAACGCCCACGTCATCGCCGGCGTCGACGAGCCGCTCGTGCAGCTTCCCGGCGGTCAGGCTCTTGCCGGGCGCGTGGTCTACTTCGACGCCGTCGACGACATCGCCGTGATCGCCGTCGAGGGGTTGGACGCCGACCCGCTCGTCCTCGGCGAGGTGCTCGCCCCGGGCTCGGCGGCCGTGGTGCAGGGATACCCGCTGGGCGGGCCGTTCACACAGAACAACGCGCAGGTGCTCTCCACCGGGACCGTCCCGGTCCCCGACATCTACTCCGACCAGTCCTCCCCGCGTGAGATCTACACGCTGGAGGCGCTCGTGCGCCCGGGGAACTCCGGGGGGCCGGTCCTGACCGGTGACGGTGTCGTCGTCGGAATCGTCTTCGCGCGTGGACAGAGCGACGACACCCGCGGGTACGCGGCGACCAACGCGGAACTGGTGGACGTCGTCGCCGACGCGCCCACGCTGGTCGACGCGGTGTCGTCCGGGGCCTGCACCGCCTGACCCCGGGGCCTGCCCGGGAACGAGATGAGGGGGTGGGTGCCTGGGCACCCACCCCCTCATCCGGGGGAGACCTTCACTCGGCCGGGATGACCAGCCCGTCGTAGTTCTCGATGATCCACTCCTGCGTCTGGTCGGAGGTCAGCAGGTCGTACAGGGTGACGATGCGCGGGTCGTCGATCAGCTCGCCGCGGGTGGCGAGGATGTTGAAGTACGGGCTGTCGGTCGACTCGGTGAGGATCTGCAGGTCGCCCGACAGGCCGGCCGCGGCGGCGAAGCTGAAGTTGACGATCGCGGCGTCCTGCTGCTGCAGCGCGGTCGGCAGGCTCGCCGCATCGATCTCGGTGAACGCGAACTCGTGCGGGTTGGCGGTGATGTCGGCGACCGTGGTGGGGTTCTCCGTCGTCTCGATAAGACCCGCGTCGGCGAGCAGGAGGAGCGCACGGGACTCGTTGCTGGCGTCGTTGGGGAGGGCGATCGACGCGCCGTCGGGCAGGTCGTCGACGTTGTCGACGGTCTCGGAGTACAGCGCCAGCGGCGGCAGGTACACCTCGCCGACCGACACCAGGTCTTCGCCGGAGTCCTCGACGAACAGGTCGAGGAAGGGTTTGTGCTGGAACAGGTTGGCGTCGGTGGCGCCCTGCGCGAGCGCCGGGTTGGGCGTGTTGTAGTCGCTGAACTCGGTGATCTGCAACTCGAGTCCGGCTTCGTCGGCGAGGTTGTCCTGGACGAAGGCGAGGATTTCGCCGGCCGGAACGGCGGTCGCGCCCACGACGAGGGTGCCGAGGTGGTCGGCCAATGCCGGTTCGGTGTCCGAGGCGTCCGAACAGGCGGAGAGCGCCAGGGCGACGGTGGCGGCCGCGGCGATGCCGGCGGCGGGACGGAGGATGCGAGGCATGAGTGTCCTTTCGAAGGTGCGTGAAGAGGTCAGTCGGCGGTGGGCGAGGAGCCGGCCCCGGCGCGGCGGCGCGAGCGGGGACGCTCGTGGTCGAGGCGAGTGGCGAGGAGGCCGCCGGCGGACTGCAACACCTGCACGAGGACGAGCAAGACCAGCACGACCGCCACGATGTACTCGGTGCTGTAGCGCTGATACCCATAGCGGATGGCCAGGTCGCCCAGCCCGCCGGCGCCGATGACGCCCGCGATCGCCGAGAAGTTGATGATCGAGATGACCGTCGTGGTGAAACCCCGCACGATCGCCGGCATCGCCTCCGGGACCAGCACCTTGCTGAGGATCTGCCATCGCGTCGCGCCGAGGGCGTCTGCGGCCTCCACCTTGCCGGGAGAGACCTCGCGCACGGCGATCTCGACGATGCGGGCGAAGAACGGCACGGCCGCGACGCTGAGGGGAACGATCGCCGCCGTCGACCCGAACGAGGTCCCGATGAGGACGAAGGTGACCGGGATGAGGGCGATCATCAGGATGACGAACGGGATGGACCGGGTGATGTTCACGACCACCGCGACGAGGATGTTGATCGACCGGCCGAGGGCGCGGCTGCCGAACGGCGCCTGCAGGATGCCGCCGCGGTCCGTGGCGACCAGGACGACGCCGACGGCGAGTCCGACCACCCACGTGATGAGCATGGTCGCGAGCACCATGTAGAGGGTCTCCCACGTCGCCTGGGCGACGTTCTCGACCAGATCCGACCAGAACCCGGGGTCCGCGGAATCGATCATGCGCGACTCACCTCCTCGACGACGAGATCCTGTGTCCGGAGGTCGGCGATGACGGCGGCCACGTCGGTGCCGGCGGGGATCTCCAGACGGGTGCGGCCGGTCTGGACGCCGTCGATCGTCTCGATCGCCGCACCCAGAAGCCCGACATCGGCGGAGTGCCGCCGGGCGAGCCGCGTGATGACGGGCTCGTTCGCCGTCAGCCCCGTGAAAGTGACATCGAGGACGGTCCCGGAGCCCGCCGCCGGGAGGGTGCCGAGCGGGAAAAGCTGGCGGGCGATCACGGAACCGGGGGTGCGCAGCAGGTCGTGCAGGCGCCCGGTCTCCACCACGCGGCCCCGTTCCATGAGGGCCGCCGACGAGCACACGCCCTTGACGACGTCCATCTCGTGCGTGATGAGCAGGACCGTCAGCCCGAGTTCGCGGTTGAGGGTGCGCAGCAGGTCGAGGATGCTCAGGGTCGTCTCGGGGTCGAGGGCGCTCGTGGCCTCGTCCGACAGCAGGACGCGCGGGTTGGTCGCCAACGCGCGGGCGATCCCGACCCGCTGCTTCTGCCCGCCGGAGAGCTCGGCGGGATACGAACCGGCTTTGTCGGCCAGACCCACGAGGTCGAGGATCTCGCGCACGCGGTTCGCACGCCGTGCCCGCGGCACGCCCTGCGCTTCGAGGGCGAGAGAGACGTTCCCGGCCGCGGTGCGGCGCGAAAGCAGGTTGAAGTGCTGGAAGATCATGCCGATGTCGTGGCGTGCGTCGCGCAGCGCCTCCCCGGTCAGCGAGGTGATCTCACGACCGGCGACCTCGACGGTGCCGGAGTCGGGCTTTTCGAGCCCGTTGATCGTGCGGACGAGCGTGCTCTTGCCGGCGCCGCTGGTGCCGACGACGCCGAAGATCTCGCCCTCGGGGACGGACAGGGACACGTCGTCGAGGGCGCGGACGCCGGAGAAGGAGGTGAACAGATGTGTTGTCGTGATCATGGTGAGACACGACGGGCGCTCCACCGGGCGGTGAGGCGCACCGCCGTCGGTGTGGGAGGGGATCCATCATGCGGGATATCCGCCGCGCACGCACAATCGTGTTACACCGTGTGACCGACTGGCTATGCTGGACCCGCACGTCAATACAGGCCGACGATCGGGTCGGGAGAGCCCCGGGTGACCGGGCACCGAAGGAGCAAGCCTCCCCGCCAATCTCTCAGGTAACGCGTACCGCTCCGATCTGGCCGACTCTGGAAAGCGACCCCCGCCCGCGAGGGTCCGCCGACGGTGAAAATCGGGCATCCGTGCCCCGATGAAACTCTCAGGCCGATGACAGAGGGGGAGTTCACATCCACTCATCCGAGCGGATGCCCGAGGAGAACCGGGAGAACTCATGACCGACCCCCGCACCACCGCGTTGCACGCGCGTCATCAGGCGCTGGGCGCGTTGTTCACCGACTTCGGCGGATGGCTCATGCCGGTGCGGTACTCGTCGGACCTCGCCGAGCACCACGCCGTGCGCCAGGCGGCGGGCCTGTTCGACATCTCCCATATGGCCGAGATCGCCGTCACCGGTCCCGACGCGGGCCGCTTCCTCGATCACGCCCTCGCGGGACGCCTGTCGGCCCTGGCCGACGACCAGGCCAAGTACTCCCTCGTCCTGACCGAGCACGGCGGGATCGTCGACGACGTGATCGTCTATCGCCGCGACGCCGCCGATCTGCTGGTCGTGGCCAACGCGGGCAATCGCGACGCCGTCGTCGCCGCGCTCGGGGAACGGTCGGCCGGGTTCGAGGTGAGCGTCGAGGATCTCACCGAGCGGATCGCACTGCTGGCCGTGCAGGGCCCCCGGGCGCAACGCGTCGTCGCGGACGTCGACGGGCTCGACGTCGGGACGGCCCCGCTCGAGGACCTCGGGTACTACCGCTGGCGTCACGGGAGCTTCGCACACGACGGCCGCCGGGTCCCGCTCGACATCGCCCGCACCGGATACACCGGCGAAGACGGCTTCGAGCTGTACATCGACGTCGATGCGGCCGGTGCTCTGTGGGACGCGTTGCTGAGCGCGGGTGACCCGCACGGGCTGGTCCCCGCGGGACTCGCCGCACGCGACACCTTGCGCCTCGAGGCGGGGATGCCCCTCTACGGCCACGAGCTCGGCCGCGACATCAGACCCGCGCAGGCCGGGCTCGGACGCGTGGTCGCGATGGGCAAGGACGACTTCGTCGGCAAGACCGCGCTCGCCGCGCCGGCCGAACCGGACCGGCGCGTGCTCGTCGGGCTCGCCGGCGCAGGCCGCCGCGCCGGGCGGGCGGGCTACGCCGTGCTGGCGGGCGAGGAGACCGTCGGCGAGGTCACCAGCGGCGCGCTGAGCCCCACGCTGGGCCACCCCATCGCGATGGCCTTCGTCGACCCCGCCCACGCCGAGCCGGGCACCGAACTCGCTCTCGACGTGCGGGGGACCCGCATCCCCGCCACCGTGACCACCCTGCCCTTCCACCGGAGGAATCGATGACCGATCAGACCGCCCTGAAGTACACCGCCGAGCACGAGTGGATCGCCTTGGACGGCGACACCGCGACCGTCGGGATCACCGCCTTCGCTGCCGACAAACTCGGCGACATCGTCTTCGTCGAGCTCCCCGCCGTCGGGGCCGAGGTCTCGGCGGGAGTGGTGTGCGGCGAGATCGAGTCGACCAAGTCCGTCGGCGAGCTGTACGCGCCGGTCGCCGGCACGGTCGCCGCCGTCAACGAAGCCGCCGTCGAGGACCCGGCCCTGATCAACGCCGACCCTTTCGGCAAGGGCTGGCTGCTCACCCTCACCGTCGACCCCGCCGCCGTCGCCGCTCTGCTCGACCATGCGGCCTACCTCGAGCTCACCGGCGGGCAGGCGTGAGTTTCGGGTCGACGCCGTTCGCCGTCCGCCACATCGGCATCGACGCCGCCGCGCAGCGGGCGATGCTCGACACGGTCGGCTACGACGACGCGTCCTCCCTCATGGCCGCGGCCGTACCGGCGTCGATCCGACTCGCCGACGGGGAGGGCCTCGATCTCGAACCCGCCGCGGAGTCCGACGCGCTGACCGAGCTGCGCGCGCTCGCCGACGCGAACACCGTCGCACGATCGATGATCGGACTGGGCTACTACGACACCCACACCCCGGCGGTGATCACCCGGAACGTGTTCGAGAACCCCTCCTGGTACACCGCCTACACGCCGTACCAGCCCGAGATCTCGCAGGGTCGACTCGAGGCGCTCCTGACCTTCCAGACGATGGTCACCGACCTGACCGGCCTCGACACCGCCAACGCGTCGATGCTCGATGAGTCCACCGCCGTGGTCGAGGGGATGCTCGTCGCCCGGCGGGCGTCCAAGAACGCCTCCGACGTCTTCCTGGTCGACGCCGACGCGATGCCGCAGACCGCCGCGCTCCTCGCCCACCGGGCCGAAGCCCTCGGTATCGAGGTGCGCGAGGTCGACTTCGCCTCCGGAGCCTCCTTCGACGCAGACGCGTTCGGGGCGTTCGTCCAGTACCCCGGGGCCTCGGGGCGTGTGTGGGACCCGAGCGCGGTCATCGCGGCGGTCCGTGACGGTGGCGGCCGCGTCGTGGTCGCGGCCGATCTACTCGCTCTCACCCTGTTGCGCTCGCCGGGCTCGCTCGGCGCCGACATCGCTGTCGGCACCACCCAGCGATTCGGCGTGCCGATGGGCTTCGGTGGGCCCCACGCCGGCTACATGGCCGTGCGCGCGGGACTCGAGCGGCAACTGCCCGGGCGCCTGGTCGGTGTCTCCCAGGACGCCGCCGGCGACCCCGCATACCGACTGTCGCTGCAGACGCGCGAGCAGCACATCCGTCGGGAGAAGGCCACGTCGAACATCTGCACCGCGCAGGTGCTGTTGGCCGTGATGGCGGCGATGTACGCCGTCTACCACGGCCCGCACCGACTGCGGGAGATCGCGCAGTCGGTGCACGCGCAGGCGACCCTCGTCGCCGACACCCTGCGCGTTCGGGGCGTGGAGGTCGTCACCGAGGCGTTCTTCGACACGATCCAGGTCCGCGTGTCCGACGCCGACGCCGTCGTCGATGCCGCCCGGGCTCGCGGCATCCTGCTGCGCCGCGTCGACGATGTGACCGTGGGCGTGTCGTTCGATGAGGTGTCCGCGGCATCGCCCGAGGTGGTCGACGACCTCCTCGCCGCCTTCGGGGTCGCGGGCGTACCGGGGCGGCCGAGCGGGCGCGGACACGGCGGCACCGGACAGGGATGGCACGCCTTCGCGCCGGGCGCGGCGCGGTCCTTCCCCGACGCGCTCGCGCGCACCGATGAATACCTGACGCACGCGGTGTTCACCACGCACCACTCCGAGACCGCGATGATGCGGTACCTCAAGCGACTCGCCGATCGCGACTATGCGCTGGACCGCGGCATGATCCCGCTCGGTTCCTGCACCATGAAGCTCAACGCGGCCACCGAGATGGCTGCGGTGTCCTGGCCCGAGTTCGCGCGGATGCATCCGTTCGCCCCCGCAGAGCACGTGGCCGGATACCTCGACCTCGTCACGCAGCTCGAACAGTGGCTCGCCGACCTCACCGGCTATGACGCCGTGTCGTTGCAGCCCAACGCCGGCTCGCAGGGGGAGTTGGCGGGACTGCTCGCGATCCGAGGCTTCCACCATGTCAACGGGGACACGGCGCGCACCGTGTGCCTGATCCCGTCCTCAGCCCACGGCACCAACGCCGCCTCGGCGGTGCTCGCCGGGATGCGCGTGGTCGTGGTCGCCTGCGACGAGGCGGGCAACGTCGACCTGGACGACCTGCGCGCCAAGATCGACGCGCACCGCGACACCCTCTCGGCGCTGATGATCACCTATCCGTCCACGCACGGGGTCTACGAACACGACGTGATCGAGATCACCCGTGCCGTCCACGACGCCGGTGGCCAGGTCTACGTCGACGGGGCGAACCTCAACGCCCTGGTCGGCTTCGCCCGTTTCGGCGACCTCGGTGGAGACGTGTCGCACCTGAACCTGCACAAGACCTTCGCGATCCCGCACGGCGGGGGAGGCCCCGGCGTGGGCCCGGTCGCCGCGAAGGCCCACCTCGCGCCGTTCCTGCCTTCACACCCGGCCGCGCAACAGCACGAGCACGCCGGTGGCTTCACCTTCGCGGGAGGACCGGTCTCGGCGGCGCCCTACGGCTCAGCCTCGATCGTGCCCATCTCGTGGGCGTACGTGCGCATGATGGGCTCGAGCGGTCTCACCGACGCCACCGCGGCGGCGGTGCTGGCGGCCAACTACATCGCCGCGCGGCTGAAGGATCACTTCCCCGTGCTCTACGCGGGGGAGAACGGCCTCGTGGCCCACGAGTGCATCCTCGACCTGCGTCCGCTGCGCGAGCAGACCGGGGTCACCGTCGACGATGTCGCCAAGCGCCTCATCGACTACGGCTTCCACGCCCCGACGATGTCGTTCCCGGTCGCGGGGACACTCATGGTTGAGCCGACCGAGTCGGAGGACATCGCCGAGCTGGACCGATTCGTCGAGGCGATGATCGCCATCAAGGGCGAGGCCGACCGTGTGGCGGCGGGGGAGTGGCCGGCCGATGACAATCCGCTCGTGAACGCCCCGCACACCGCCGAATCCATCAGCGTCGCCGAGTGGACGCATCCGTACCCGCGCGAGACGGCGGTGTACCCCGTGCGCGCTCTGGTGCGTGGAAAGTACTGGCCGCCCGTCCGTCGCATCGACCAGGCCTACGGCGACCGGAACCTCGTGTGCGCGTGCCCGCCCCCGGAGGCCTTCACCTGACCTCACCCCGCCCCGCCCCGCCTCCGGCACCCGGCGTTGTGGACGAGGCCGGGGTTGACGTCTGAGACCCGGCCGCGTGCGCGTGAGTCTCAGACGGGCGGCCGGGTTTCGCCGTGTCGCCATGATCGGGGATGGTGCCGCAGCGTCGCCAGTGCGGCGCGGTGTGGTGCCCGGATCGTGTCGAGCCCGGCCGCTGTCAGAGCGGCGGCGAGCGGGGCGGCGCGCATCGTGTCCGCCCAGTCCCAACGGGCGAAGCCGTCCACCTGGCGTCGGAGCCGATCCTCGCGCCGTTTCTCGTCGACGAGGGCCCGCGTCGTGGCGTCGATGTCGGCGCGGTCGTACTTCCCGAAACCGTCGGACTCGCCGATGGCGCGAACCGATCGCCAGAAGAAGTCGACACGATCCGCGAAACCCGGGGACGGGAAGACGACCTGCAGCTCGGGATCCGGGAATCCGAGCCATTCGATGACCGCGCGGCTCACGGACTCGCCGACCGACTCGGAACGGGGCGTCGCGCGGTCGAGCACCCACCGCGCTCGCCGACTACCGCGCTGATCGAGGTGGCCCTGGGCGACAGCGAGCCACCTCGCCGCGGTTTCGCCGACCCGGCGGAGCCCGGCGTCGACCACGGCGAGTCCGTACGCGGGAGGAAGAACACGGGCGAGGCCGAGCGCGGTGTCCCGTATGCCGGTCGCCCAGACCGTGCCGAGGTCGGCCGCGTGCGGCGGTCTTCGTGTCGAGTGGATCACGAGGTCGCCGTAGCGCCGCGACTTCCCACCCGCATCGTCGATCAGATGCACGTCGCGAGGCTCGCCGAAGATCGGCAGCCCGTGCAGTGCGGCCGCCGACTCGAAGGCGAACAGGGCTCCGGGATGCTGCGCACTTGCCGCGTGCACCCGAGCCAGGTATCGCTCCCACGGCGCGAGGGCCTCCCACGCGGCGCGGGGCGCGTACACCCCGCGCCGCACGCGCACCCAAGCCGGTTCGGTGCGCAAGCGCACACCGCCGAGTGCTTCGTCCGAGGCGAAGGTGAGCGGGACCGGCGAGCTCTGCATGCCCTCGAGCGTGGCCGCATCGTTCTCCGAACGTCAGCCGCCGGGGCCGAATCTGTGGATGAGCCCCCGGGCCGCTGCGCTGTGCAGCGGGAGAGTCGCACCCCGAGACCCGGCACAATGTCCGAGACCTGGCCGCGCGCACCCGGGTTTCGGACATGAACCCGGGTTTCGGTGGGCGGGTCGGACGGTCAGAAGAGGGCGGGCCAGAGGGAGGCGGCGAGAGGGTATCCGACGAACGCGACGACGTCGAGCAGGGTGTGGGCGATCACGAGCGGCATCACGCGGCCCCAGCGGTGGTAACACCAGCCGAAGACGACGCCCATCGCCATGTTGCCGACGATCGCGCCGAACCCCTGGTAGGCGTGGTAGGCGCCGCGCAGCGCCGCGGTCGAGAGGATGATCGTCCACGTCGACCAACCGACGCGGCGGAGCCGATCGAAGAGGTAGGCGATGAAGATGACCTCCTCGGTGAGCCCCGCGCGGAGGGCGGAGAGTACCAGGAGCGGCACCGTCCACCACGCGGCGTCCAACGGCGATGCGACCACCGCGACGGTGACCCCGAGTGCCCGGCCGACGGCGTAGAGGGCGAGACCCGGGATGCCGATGGCCGCCGTGAGCAGGATGCCGCGTCCCACGTCCGTGCCGAAGCGCGAGAAGTCCAGTCCGATGCGGCGCAGGGCGTTCCTGCCCGGTTCCCACAACAGGTAGACCACCAGGCCCACCAGAGCCAGGTCGAAGAACACGTCGAGCAGGCGGTACAACGCATCCCACAGGGCCAGGTCGTCGCGCGCGGTGTTCAGCTGCGCCTGTTGATCCCCGAGGGGGGTCTCCACCAGCATGCGGCGCACCAGGGTCAGCACGCTGTACACCGCGGACTGACCGACGGTCACCGCCAGGACCAGTCCGACCTCCCACCACGTCCGGGCGTTGCCGAAACGTGCAGAAGCGGGGGCAGGAGAGACAGTCACATTGTCAGATTGTCACAGTCCGCGGGAAACGAGTTAAGGGTATGTAACGTTTTGGGGCGAAAGTTTGATACTTGCTTACCCGGTGCTTAGGGTTCAGTGATATCTGGCGGTCGCCGGAGACCCCACGGGTTTTCGAGACTGCAATCACCATGCACTGGAGGACATCAGCGTGAAAAGAACACGTCTGGCTGCGGGCGCGGGCCTGGTCACCGCGGGAGCACTTGCTCTCGCCGGTTGCTCGGTTCCGTACGAGTCTGAGGTCATCGAGGACACCGAGATCACGGTTTCCTGGAATGACATCATCGACAACTTCAACACCGACAGCACATCGGGCAACAACGTCGCGAACACGAACATCGCGTATATGACGACCGCGGGCTTCAACTACTACAACGACTCGCCCGAGCTCGTTCAGAACACCGAGTTCGGCTCGTACGAGAAGACCAGCGATGACCCGCTGACCGTCGAGTACACCATCAACGAGGACGTCGTCTGGTCCGACGGTACGCCCGTCGACGAGGCCGACATGCTCCTGTCGTGGGCCTACATCTTCGGGGCGTTCGAGACCGAGGACGGGTTCCTCTTCAACTACGCCAACCCGCGTCCGGACCTCGCCACGGCCGTGCCCGAGATCGAGGACAACAAGCTGACCCTCGTCTACGACGTGCCCTACGTCGACTGGGAGGTCCAGTTCGCGACAGGTTCGGTCGCCGCGCACGCCGCGGTCATGCTGGCCTACCCCGAGATCGAGGACCCGCAGGAGGCCAAGGACCAGCTGGTCGAGGCCATCCAGAACGGTGACGAGGAGTGGCTCGCACCGGTCGCCGAGGCCTGGGAGCTCGACTTCCAGCAGGCCAACACGCCGGACAACGAGCTGATCACCCTCTCGTACGGCCCGTACATCGTCGAAGAGCTCGTCGAGGAGGACTACGTCACCCTCGTCGCGAACGACTCGTTCGCCTGGGGTCCCTCGCCGAAGTACCAGCGCATCACAGTGCGTCAGATCGCCGACCCGACCGCTCAGGTGCAGTCGCTGCAGAACCAGGACGTGCAGGTGGCCTCGGGCCAGCCGACGCCCGACGTGCTGCAGCTCGTGCAGGAGACCGAGACGGCCGACTACTACACCGGTGACGAGGCGACCTACGAGCACGTCGACCTCACCTTCAACAACGGTGGACCGTTCGACCCGGCGACCTACGGTGGCGACGAGGCGAAGGCGCAGATGGTGCGTACCGCGTTCTTGAAGACCATCCCCCGCGAGGAGATCGTCGAGAAGCTGATCCGTCCGCTGAACCCGAACGCCGAGGTCCGCGACTCGATCCTGCAGATCCCCGGATCGCCGATGTACGAGCCCATCGTCGAGGCGAACGGTTCGGCCGAATACAACGAGGTCGACATCGAGGGTGCCAAGCAGCTCCTCGCCGACGCCGGTGTCGAAGGCACCGTCGACGTGAAGTTCTGGTACCCGGAGGGCAACGAGCGTCGCGCCGCCGAGTACGAGCTCATCGCCACCTCGGCCGCACTCGCCGGCTTCAACGTGATCGACGACTCCGAGCCCAACTGGGAGTTCACCGACACCGCCGCGAACCCGATCAACCCGCACGACGCGGTGATCTTCGCCTGGGCGTCGACCAGCCTCGCGCTGACCGGCACCGACCAGTACCTCGGCACGGGCCAGCCCTCGAACTTCGGTGGCTACTCGAACGAGGTCGTCGACGAGCGTCTGAAGGACCTCGAGACCGAGCTGGACGAGGAAGAGCAGATCCAGATCCAGATCGACGTGGAGAAGGAACTGTGGACCGACGGCTACGGCATCACGCTGTACCAGTTCCCGGGTCTGACGGCATGGGACAAGGGTGTCGAGGGCATCGCCCCGGCTCCGCTCGCGCCGTACTACTTCTGGAACTTCTGGGAGTGGGCACCGACCACCGGTGCTGACGCCGAGTAAGCGAACCGCATAGGTGGTGGGCCGGGTGCTCCGCATCCGGCCCACCATCCACGTTGGATTACCCTAAGGACCCTCTCGGTGCTCTCGTTCGTGGCCCGGCGACTCGTCGCCACCCTTCTCGTCCTTCTGGTCGCCTCCTACGTCGTCTACGTTCTGACGGCCATCTCCGGCGACCCCCTCGAAGAACTGCGGCAGAGCCGCGATCAGAACGCACAGTTCCTGATCGCGGACCTCACTCAGAAGCTGCAGCTCGACGTCCCCCCGACCCTCCGCTACTTCACGTGGCTCCCCGGCGCCGCAGGCTGCCTGATCGGTCAGTGCGACCTCGGCATCTCGGTCGCCCGAGGCGAACTGCCCGTCACCGAGGTCATCGCCACCGCGATGGGCTCCACCCTCCAGCTGATCACCGTCGCAACGGTGCTGTCGATCCTGTTCGGTGTCGCGATCGGTATGACCACCGCGCTTCGCCAGTACAGCGGATACGACTACACGGTGACCTTCGCCACGTTCGTCTTCTACTCGCTGCCGGTGTTCTGGGTGGCCGTGATCCTGAAACAGTACGGCGGCATCGCCTTCAACCAGTTCCTGGGTGATCCGGTGATCCCGTGGTGGTTCATCATCATCTTCGCGTTCGTCGTCGGGTTCGTCTTCATGGCGATCGTCGGCGGGTCCCTCAGTACACGGATAAAGACGTTCGTGTTCACCGGCATCGCCGGTGGGGTGTTCCTGGCCATCCTGACGATCACGAACTGGTTCGACCAGCCCTCGATCGGCCTGGTCGGCGTCATCGTGTTCGCGATCGGCAACGCGCTCATCGTCGCGAGCCTGACCACGGGGTTGAAAGACCGCACGGCGCTCATCGCCTTCGGGCTGGCCGCGGTCGTCGGACCGGTTGCGCTCTACTACCCGCTGCAGTACCTGTTCTTCTTCGGCAACGCCTGGTGGACGATCCTCATCACCGCGGTCGCGCTGGTCGCGATCGGTGTGATCGTCGGGTTGATCTTCGGCGGCGACCGCAAGGCCTACATGGCGCGCATCGTCGGGCTTGCGGCGGGGCTCGGGACCATCCCGCTCGTGTTCGACCAGATGTTCCAGCGGTGGGCGACCTACGAGTCGATCATCCCGCTCTCCAGCGGTGTCATCTCGACCATCGGCGCCTCGACGCCGGCGATCGACCGCACCGACGACTACTGGCTGCAGATGCTCGATTCACTCACGCACCTGATCCTGCCGACCCTGACCCTGATGCTCATCTCGCTCGCGGCGTACACCCGCTACTCGCGTGCGAGCCTGCTCGAGGTCATGAACCAGGACTACGTGCGCACCGCCCGTGCGAAGGGCCTGTCGGAGCGGGTCGTGGTGATGCGCCACGCCTTCCGCAACGCGATGATCCCCATCGCGACGATCATCGCGTTCGACTTCGGCGGCTTGATCGGCGGCGCGGTGATCACCGAGACGGTCTTCGCCTGGAAGGGGATGGGTGCGGTGTTCTCCGACGCGCTGGAGCATACCGACGTCAACCTGATGATGGGTTTCTTCCTCGTGACCGGCGTGCTCGCCGTGCTCTTCAACATCGTCGCCGACCTGCTGTACTCGGCGCTGGACCCCCGAATCCGGGTGAGCTGACATGTCGAACCAGAATCAACACAACCCTCAGGAAGCCAACCCGAACGACCTCCTCCCCAGCGAGGACGACTTCGAGAGCCAGCACCGCGACGACCGCGGGCAGGAGACCTCGATCGAGCAACGCGCGACCGCCGGTCTCAGCCAGGGCGCGATCGTGCGGCGCCGCTTCCTGCACCACCGGGGCGCGATCATCTCGCTGATCGTGTTCGCACTCATCGTGCTGCTCGCCTTCACCTCGGTGGGCACGGTCATCGGGGGGACGGGTAACTACACGGTCGACCCCGCGACCGGAACCCTCGTGATCGACGGGTTCCGCATCGCCGGGTGGTACCCGAAGGACTGGTGGACCCGCTACGACATCGTCAACGGGGGAGCGCCGACCCTCCAGCTGTGGCCGCTCCAGTTCGGCGAGCACCCGTTCGGTCAGGACGACCTCGGCAAGGACATGTTCGCCCGCGTGATGCGCGGCACGCAGCAGTCGCTGCTCGTGGTCTTCCTCGTGGGCATCCTGGCCACCGTGATCGGAACCGTGATCGGTGCCGTCTCCGGCTTCTACCGCGGATTCACCGATTCGCTGCTGATGCGTCTGACCGATGTCATCATCATCATTCCGATCCTCGTGCTGGCCGCCGTGCTGGCCCGCACCGTCGGTGGCAACGCCGTCACCATCGGTGTCGTCATCGGCATCCTGGCGTGGACCGGCCTGGCGCGACTCGTGCGTGCGGAGTTCCTCGCGCTGCGAGAACGGGAGTTCGTGGATGCCGCGCGCGTGGCCGGTGCCAGCGACCGACGGATCATCTTCACCCACATCCTGCCGAACACCGTCGGGGTCATCGTGGTGAACGCCACCCTGCTGATGAGCGCGGCGATCCTGATCGAAGTGTCGCTGAGCTTCCTCGGCTTCGGTATCCGGACGCCGGACATCTCGCTGGGACAGCTCATCAACGAATACCAAGGTGCGTTCTCGACACGCCCATGGCTGTTCTGGTGGCCCGGCATCTTCATCATCGCGATCGCCCTGTGCATCAACTTCGTCGGCGACGGTCTGCGCGACGCGTTCGACCCGCGCCAGAAGCGCGTGCCGAACTTCAACGGGCCGATGGCCGAGATGCGCCGCTGGTGGGCTGCCCGCGGTGCCGACCGCACCGGCGCCGGCGCACTCACCGCGGGGTCCGCGGCGGATGACGCCCCGGGCAGCACCGGCGAGAGATCCTGACGATGTCCGCGCTACAGCACCAGCGACAGGACCACGGCGCCGATCAGGGCGACGCCCACCGCGATGGTCGCGGTGTGCAGTCGCACCTCGATGGCTCCGAGGGTCTCGTCGAGGGCGCCGGCGTCGCGCAACTGCTCCCAGCGGCGGCGCACGATGTACGCCGCGGCGCCGGACTCGGAGCCGACGAGATCGCCGGGGCGCACCGTTCCGGCGAGGTAGCTCGACTCGGGGAGATGCTGGCCCTGTTCGCGGCGGGCCAGCATCAGGCTGTGCCGACCGGGGGCGGGCGCGGCCCAGGCGGCCACGCGCATCCCCGGCGTGTAGAGCGTGAGAGCGAAGCGCGTATCGATGCGCTGGATCTTCGTGAACGGCACGCGGATGGTGCGGAAGACGTTCTCGACGATCACCGCATCGTCGTCGACCCGCACGGCGGGTCGCCAGTATCCGGCCCACATCGCGAAGGCGAACAGGGCGAGAAGGGGAACGGCCTGCACGCCGGCGGTCGGGGACTGGATGACGACGGTCACCGCGGCGGCCGCGCACACCGCGATGACCACCGCGGAGAGAACACGACCGAACCGGGGACGCAGCACATGGGCTTCGGACACACTCTTATCGTCGCAGACGCGGCATGAACGACTCGTGAAAGGCATCACCACGTGAACGAGACGCAGGCAGGCACCGCACCGGTGCTCGAAGTGCGAGACCTCGGCATCGACTTCTGGGTCGAGGGCGAGTGGGTCTCGGCCGCCCGCGGCATCAACTACACCCTCCACCCGGGGGATGTGCTCGCCATCGTGGGCGAGTCCGGCTCGGGAAAGAGCACCAGCTCGATGGGTGTGCTGGGACTGCTGCCGGGCAACGGTCGCGCCTCGGGCAGCGCCAAGCTCGACGGCAGCGAGCTCATCGGGGCGTCTCCGGCGAAGCTGCGCAAGGTGCGCGGCAAGGGGATCTCGGTGATCTTCCAGGAGCCGATGACGGCGCTGAACCCCGTCTACACGATCGGGTACCAGATCATGGAGGCGCTCCAGATCCACAACCCGAACATGCACAAGGCGGAGGCGGCAACGCGCGCCCTCGAGTTGCTCGCGCAGGTCGAGATGCCCGACCCGAAGAAGGCGTTCGACTCCTTCCCGCACCAGCTCTCGGGTGGTCAGCGTCAGCGTGCGATGATCGCGCAGTCGATGTCGAACGACCCGAAGCTGCTCATCGCCGATGAGCCGACCACGGCGCTCGACGTGACGGTGCAGGCCGAAATCCTCGACCTCATGCGGCGCCTGCACACCGACATGGGCTCGGCGATCGTGCTGATCACCCACGACATGGGTGTCGTCGCCGACCTCGCCGATCAGGTGATCGTCATGAAGGACGGCGCCGTCGTCGAACACGGCGAGGTCGCCGATGTCTTCCGGGAAGCACAGCACCCGTACACCCAGGCGTTGCTGGCCTCGGTGCCGCACCTGGGAACGGCCTCCTCCGACGAGACCTCGAAGGCGAAGCGTCTCGAGAACGAGAACGTGCTGCACATGAAGGACCTCGTCATCGAGTACCCCAAGCGCGGCCGGGTGCCGGCGTTCCGCGCCGTGGACGGCATCGACCTGGACATCCGCAAGGGCGAGGTGGTCGGCCTGGTCGGTGAGTCGGGTTCGGGGAAGACGACGATCGGCCGCGCCGCGATCGGCCTGTTGCCGGTGCACTCCGGCGAGCTCGAGGTGGCCGGACGCAAGATGTCGGGCGTGTCGCGCGGAGACCTGCGAAGCGTCCGACGCGACATCGGGATCGTCTTCCAGGACCCGGGATCGTCGCTGAACCCGCGCATCCCGGTCGGCGAGTCGATCGCCGAGCCGCTCCTGCTGGCCGGTGGTTTCGGACGCAAGGAGATGAACCAGCGCGTCGAGGAGCTGCTGGACGCGGTGGAGTTGCCCCGATCGATGCGCAACCGCTACCCGCACGAACTGTCCGGCGGTCAACGTCAGCGCATCGGCATCGCCCGTGCCCTGGCGCTGAAGCCGAAACTGTTGGTCGCGGACGAGCCCACCAGCGCGCTCGACGTGTCGGTGCAGGCGCGTGTGCTCGAGCTGTTCCAGGATCTGCAGCGCGATCTCGGCTTCGGGTGCCTGTTCGTCACCCACGACCTGGCGGTCGTGGACCAGCTCGCCGACCGCATCGCGGTGATGCACAAGGGAAAGCTCGTGGAGATCGGCACGCGCGATCAGATCTTGCGCGACCCTCAGGACCCGTACACGCAGCGCCTCATCTCGGCGGTGCCGGTCCCGGATCCCGACGAGCAGCGGGCGCGTCGCGAGGCGCGTTCGGCCGCCAAAGGCGAGTAGTCCGCCGCGGTCGGCGCGCACCGGATAGGGCGCGCGTGTGCCGAGGCTGAGAGCCTCGTGACAGGGTGCGCGGAGGCGCCCGGTAGAGTGGGAAAGCCCGGTTCCGGGCATTTTCCCTCACTCGGCAAGGACACCCCCATGGCGCACGCCCTTCGCACCGACCTCCGCAACGTCGCGATCGTCGCTCACGTCGACCACGGCAAGACCACTCTGGTGGATGCCATGCTGCGGCAGACGGGGTCGTTCGGCGACCACTCGAACGTCGAGGAACGCGCGATGGACTCCAACGACCTGGAGCGCGAGAAGGGGATCACGATCCTCGCCAAGAACACCGCGATCACCTACAACGGCGCCCACACCGACGAAGCCGTGACGATCAACGTCATCGACACCCCGGGCCACGCCGACTTCGGTGGCGAGGTCGAGCGCGGCCTGTCGATGGTCGACGGTGTCGTGCTGTTGGTCGATGCGTCCGAGGGGCCTCTTCCGCAGACCCGTTTCGTGTTGCGCAAGGCGCTCGAGGCGAAGCTCCCGGTGATTCTGCTCGTGAACAAGACCGATCGTCCCGACGCGCGCATCGCGGAGGTGGAGGAGGAGGCGCACGACCTGCTGCTGGGTCTGGCCTCCGACCTGCAGGAGGATGTCCCCGACCTGGACGTCGATGCCCTCCTCGACGTCCCCGTCGTCTACGCCTCCGGACGCGCCGGGGCCGCTTCGCGCACCCGCCCCGCCAACGGCGACCTGCCCGACAACGACGACCTCGAGCCGCTGTTCGAAGCGATCCTCGAGCACGTCCCCGCGCCGGCGTACGACGATGAGGCGCCGCTGCAGGCGTGGGTGACCAACCTCGACTCGAGCCCGTTCCTGGGCCGACTGGCGCTGCTGCGGGTGTTCAACGGCACGCTGAAGAAGGGTCAGACCGTGGCCTGGGTGCGCCACGACGGCACCCACTCCAACGCCCGCATCACCGAGCTGCTGAAGACCCGCGCGCTCGAGCGCTACCCGGCCGATTCCGCCGGCCCCGGCGACATCGTCGCGATCGCCGGCTTCGAGGACATCACCATCGGCGAGACCATCGCCGACCCCGAGGACGTCCGGCCGCTCAAGGCCATCACGGTCGATGACCCCGCCATCTCGATGACCATCGGCACCAACACCTCGCCGCTGGTCGGCAAGGTCAAGGGGCACAAACTCACCGCCCGCATGGTCAAGGACCGCCTGGACCGCGAACTCATCGGCAACGTGTCGCTCAAGGTGGTCGACATCGGGCGCCCCGACGCGTGGGAGGTGCAGGGCCGCGGCGAGCTGGCTCTGGCGATCCTCGTGGAGAACATGCGCCGTGAGGGTTTCGAGCTCACCGTCGGCAAGCCGCAGGTGGTCACGCGTCGGAGTGAGAACGGGAAGGTCCAGGAGCCCTTCGAGCACCTGACGATCGATGCCCCCGAGGAGTACCTCGGGGCGATCACCCAGCTCATGGCGGGCCGCAAGGGTCGCATGGAGACGATGGTCAACCACGGCACCGGTTGGGTCCGCATGGAGTTCGTCGTCCCGTCGCGTGGCCTCATCGGCTTCCGCACCGAGTTCCTCTCCGCCACCCGCGGCACCGGCATCGCCAACGCCATCTCGCACGGCTACGACGACTGGGCCGGTCAGATCGTCGCGCGCCAGAACGGCTCGATCGTCGCCGACCGCGCCGGCGTGGTGACGCCGTTCGCGATGATGGCCCTGCAGGAGCGGATGTCGTTCTTCGTGCAGCCCACCGAGGAGGTGTACGAAGGCATGGTCGTGGGGGAGAACACCCGCTCCGAGGACATGGATGTGAACATCACCAAGGAGAAGAAGCTCACGAACATGCGCTCGTCGACGGCGGATGAGCTCGAGAAGCTCACCCCGCCGCGCCAGCTCTCGCTCGAGGAGTGCCTGGAGTTCGCCCGCGAGGACGAGTGCGTCGAGGTCACCCCGGAGCGGGTGCGGATCCGCAAGGTCATCCTCGACCAGACCGAGCGTGCCCGCCAGACCAGCCGTCTCAAGCGCCAGGACGCCAACGCCTGACCCGCTCCGGTGCGCCGCACGATCGTCGCGGCGTGAAGGACGCAGGATATCCGGGAGAGGCGCACCCTGTTCCCGAGGATCGGCGCGGCGACAAGGGAGGAATCTCCGGTGTCGTCGACCCCTTCGGCGGATGAGGCGCCGTGCCCGCGGTGACCGGCGGGCGTGTCGAGGAACGATCGGTGAGCGGATGGACGACGTAGACCCAGAGGCAGACGCACGCGCGGCGT
Organism: Microbacterium sp.; assembly: GCA_002703245.1. Classification (GTDB taxonomy): domain Bacteria; phylum Actinomycetota; class Actinomycetes; order Actinomycetales; family Microbacteriaceae; genus Microbacterium; species Microbacterium aquimaris. The sequence goes on along the minus strand of NZTV01000046.1, from coordinate 9,270 downwards.
GGCGCGAGGCACTGGGCGTGGCCGCCGCCACCAGCGCCTACGGTGTCTCCTTCGGTGCTCTCGCGGTGGCATCCGGGCTGGACGTGTGGCAGACGTGCGTGCTGAGCCTGTTGATGTTCACGGGCGGTTCGCAGTTCGCCTTCGTCGGGGTGGTCGCCGCCGGCGGGGTGGCCGCCGCGCCGGCGGCGATCGCCTCGGCCGCGCTGCTGGGGGTACGCAACGTGGCCTACGGGATGCGGATGTCCCCGGTGATCGGTCGCGGATTCGCCCGGCGCCTCGCCGCCGCACAGTTCACGATCGACGAGTCCACCGCCGTCTCCCTCGCCCGGCGCACACCGCGTGCCCGGACGATCGGGTTCTGGGTGACCGGTATCGGGATCTACGTCGGCTGGAACCTGTCGACGCTCGCGGGCGCCCTGCTCGGCGACGTGCTGGGCGATCCCCGCGCGTACGGGCTGGATGCCGCCGCGGCGGCGGCCTTCCTCGCGTTGCTGTGGCCGAGACTGCGGGCCCGGCAGCCGATCGCGGTGGGTGTCGTCGCCGCCGTGGTCGCGACGATCCTCACACCCGCACTCATGCCCGGCCTCCCCGTGCTCGTGGCCGCGATCGTGGCCATCGTGGTGGGGTGGACGAACTGGCTCGGCCGGGACGGTGCGGCGCCGGACGAGCCGGAGGACGTGCCGGAACGGGAGGGGCTGCCGTGACCATGTGGACCGCGATCCTCGTCGCCTCGATCATCTGCGTCGTGTGGAAGACCCTCGGCTACCTCGTGCCGCCGCGCTGGCTCGAGGCGCCGCGGCCGGCACGGATCGCCGACCTGCTCACCGTGGCTTTGCTGGCGGCGCTCGTGGCGGTGCAGACCCTCGGCGACGGGCAGGCGGTGGTCGTGGACGCGCGCGTGCCGGCCGTGCTGGTGGCGGCGGGACTGCTGCTCGTGCGCGCGCCGTTCCTCGTGGTCGTCGCGGCCGCGGCCGTCACCGCGGCCGTACTGCGCGGGGCCGGCTGGGCCGCGTGAACGGCGCGGTTTAGGCTGTCACGGTGAACTCCTCGCTGCCGGTCCGTCTCGCCACCTGGGCGCTCGCCCTCGTCATCGGGGCCTTCTACGGCCTGGCCGGGACGATCGGCCACGCGTACAGCCTCGCCGCCATCCCGGTCGGTCTCCTGGTCGCGGTGATCGGCTCGGCTGCCCTGCTGGTCGCGGTCCGTCTGCTGACCGGCGACCGCTGGTCGACCCTCGCCACCGGCATGGGGATGATGGCCACCACCCTCGTGTTCTCCGGCGAGGGGCCCGGGGGGTCGGTCGTGGTCCCGCAGACCGAGGTCTCCCTCGTGTGGACCTTCGCCGTTCCCCTGATCGTGGCGGTCGTGGTGGCATGGCCTCACCTGCCCTCGTTCGACGAGCCCGCGACGCGGGACGCGTAGACTCGGACCGTGACATATGTGATCGCCCTTCCCTGCGTGGACGTCAAGGATCGCGCGTGCATCGACGAGTGCCCGGTCGACTGCATCTATGAGGGGGAACGGTCGCTGTACATCCACCCGGACGAGTGCGTCGACTGTGGAGCGTGCGAGCCGGTGTGCCCGGTGGAGGCGATCTATTACGAGGACGACCTACCCGACCAGTGGCAGGACTACTACAAGGCCAATGTGGAGTTCTTCGACGACGTCGGGTCGCCCGGGGGCGCGGCCAAGGTCGGTGTGATCGCCAAGGACCACCCGATCATCGCCGCGCTGCCCCCCCAAGAGCACTGATCGTGGGCGTCGCCGACCTCGCCGACTACCCGTGGGACGCCGTCGCGCCCTACGCGGAGCGCGCCCGAGCGCACCCGGACGGCATCGTCGACCTGTCGGTGGGATCGCCGGTCGATCCGACACCGTCCGTCGTGGCCGAATCGATCGCCGCAGCCACCGGCGCGCACGCGTATCCGCAGACGATGGGCACCATCGCGCTCCGTGAGGCGATCGTGCGCTGGTACGCCCGTCGTCGCGGCGTCTCCGGGCTCTCGGCCGCGCACGTGCTGCCGACGATCGGCTCGAAGGAGCTCGTTGCCCTGCTGCCGCTGCTGCTGGGTCTCGGCGAGGGAGACGTCGTCGTCCACCCCCGTGCCGCCTACCCGACCTACGAGGTGGGGGCGAGACTGGTCGGCGCCACCCCGGTGGCCTCCGACGATCCCGACGAGTGGCCCGCGGGCACGCGCCTGGTGTGGGTGAACTCTCCCGGAAACCCCGACGGGCGCGTGTGGGATGCCGCGGCACTGCGTCGCGCGGTGGAACGGGCCCGTGAGCTCGGCGCCGTCGTGGCGTCGGATGAGTGCTACGCGATGCTCGGCTGGGATGCGCCGTGGGACACCGACGCGGTCCCCTCCGTGCTGCACCCCGACGTGGTCGCGGGGGACTTCTCGCGCGTGCTCTCGGTGTACTCCCTGAGCAAACAGTCCAACCTGGCCGGCTACCGTGCGGCCTTCGTCGCCGGCGACGCCGATCTGATCGCGCCGATGCTGACCGCGCGCAAGCACCTGGGCCTCATGCCGCCGGCGCCCGTGCAGGCGGCGATGATCACCGCGCTGGATGACGACGCGCACGTCGAGGTGCAGCACGAGCGCTACCGTCGTCGTCGCGACCTGCTGCGTCCCGCGGTGCTCGAGGCGGGCTTCCGCGTCGACGCGAGCGAAGCGGGACTGTACCTGTGGGCGACCGAGGGGCGAGACGCGTGGGAGAGCATCGACCGGCTCGCCGATCTCGGCATCCTCGCCGGACCCGGGCACTTCTACGGGACGCACTACCCGCAGCACGTGCGTTTTTCGTTGACCGCCACCGACGAGCGCATCGAAGCCGCCGCCGCGCGCCTGCGGGACGCCGGTGGCGCCGCATCCCGGTAGGAGGGATCCGCCATCGGACGCGCGTCAACTTTGGACGTGTCATCAGGGGGCGCCAGCCATGGGTAGGCTGTAAAGCGCGCGGCCATCGCGAACATCGCCTTCCGCGCCGACTTCGACGTCACCACCCGGTGTCGGCGGGGTCGACGACCCCCGGGACGACCAGAAATCGCAAGGAGGCGCCGTGAGCGACGCGGGCATTCCACAGGACAACGCCGCCATCACCATCGGTGGCACCACGACCGAATTCCCGCTGGTGCACGGCACCGAGGGGGCACCCAGCATCGATGTCTCGACCCTGACGAAGAAGACCGGCTACACGGCGCTCGACTACGGGTTCGTCAACACCGCCGCGACCAAGTCGGCTGTGACCTACATCGACGGTGACCAGGGGATCCTCCGCTACCGGGGGTATCCGATCGAGCAGCTGGCCACGCACTCCAGCTACCTCGAGGTCGCGTGGTTGCTGCTGTACGGTGAGCTCCCCAGCGCCTCCGAACTCGAGGCGTTCGACGACCGGATCCGCCGCCACACCCTCCTCCACGAGGACCTCAAGCGCTTCTTCTCCTCGCTGCCGCCGACCGCGCACCCGATGTCGGTCCTGTCCGCGGCGACCGCGGCGCTGTCGACGTACTACGAGGACGAGTCCGACCCGCACAATCCGGAGCACGTGGAGCTGAACACCATCCGCATGCTCGCCAAGCTCCCGGTGATCGCCGCCTACGCGCACAAGAAGAGCGTCGGCCAGGCCTTCCTCTACCCCGACAACGGGTTGAGCTTCGTCGACAACTTCCTCAAGCTCAACTTCGGTGTCCTCAGCGAGGTCTACGAGGTCAACCCCGTGATGTCCCGGGCCCTCGAGCGTCTGCTGATCCTGCACGAGGACCACGAACAGAACGCCTCGACGTCGACGGTGCGCCTGGTCGGTTCGACCGGTGCCAATCAGTTCTCCTCGATCTCCGCCGGGATCAACGCCCTCTACGGGCCGTTGCACGGTGGCGCCAACGAGGCCGTACTGGCGATGCTGGCGCAGATCCGCGACTCCGGCGAGAGCGTTCAGCGCTTCGTCGAGCGGGTCAAGAACAAGGAGGACGGGGTGAAGCTCATGGGCTTCGGTCACCGCGTCTACAAGAACTACGACCCGCGGGCGAAACTGGTCAAGGAGTCCGCCGACGAGGTCTTGGATGCCCTCGGTGTCAGCGATCCGCTGCTGGACCTGGCCAAGGAGCTCGAAGAGATCGCGCTCAGCGACGACTACTTCAAGGATCGCCGCCTGTACCCGAACGTCGACTTCTACACCGGGGTCATCTACAAGGCGATGGGTTTCCCGACGCGCATGTTCACTCCGCTGTTCGCGATCGGGCGGCTACCGGGCTGGCTCGCGCACTGGCGCGAGATGCAGACCGATCCGCAGACGAAGATCGGTCGCCCCCAGCAGGTCTACATCGGCTCGCCCGAACGGAACTACCCGGGCCTTCGCTGACCGCGACGCGGCGCACCCGACCCCCGTTCGCCTCTCGGCGGGCGGGGGTCAGTCCGTCTCGCCCCGCAACGTGGCCGCATAGTCGGGCACCAGGCCGGTGCCGTTGCGCGGAGGACGCTCGTAGCCGCGCGGCTCGGGGCGGTCGGGGATGTCGATCGGTTCCCGTTCGACATCCGTGTACGGGACCTGCGAGAGCAGGTGGGCGATCATGTTGATGCGCCCGCGCCGCTTGTCCTCGTTGTCGACTTCGAACCACGGCGCCTCGGGGATGTCGGTGTGCACGAACATCGTGTCCTTCGCCCGGGAGTAGTCCTCCCACTTCGTGAGCGACAACACATCGTTCGGGCTCAGCTTCCACCGGCGCATCGGATCGTCGTTGCGCGATCGGAACCGCTTCTCCTGTTCGACGTCCGAGACCGAGAACCAGTACTTCAGCAGGTGGACCCCGTCCTCCACCAGCATGCGCTCGAATATCGGCGCTTGATGCAGGAACCGGTGGTATTGCGCGTTCGTGCAGTAGCCCATGACGTGTTCGACGCCGGCGCGGTTGTACCACGAGCGGTCCATGAGCACGATCTCGCCCGCCGCTGGCAGGTGGGGCACATACCGCTGGAAGTACCACTGCGTGCGTTCGCGCTCGGTCGGCGCGGGCAACGCCACGATGCGGGTCACGCGGGGGTTGAGGTATTCCGCGACGCGCTTGATCGTCGAGCCCTTGCCGGCGGCGTCGCGGCCTTCGAACAAGACGACGATGCGGGCGCCGGTGGACTGCACCCACGCCTGCATGTCGACCAGCTGCGCCTGCAGGCGGCGCAGCTCCTTCTCGTACACCTTCTTCGGCAGCCGATGGCCCATGGGCAGAGCATACGCGTGGGGTGCCCTACGCGCGTGGCAGGCGCCGCCGGTGTCGCATCGCGATCACCGTGCCGAGCACCTTGAAGGGCAGGACCTCGCCGAAACGATGCTCGGCGGCCCGGCGCACACGCGCGGCGAGGTCGGGTCGCATCTCGCCCAGCGCCGCCCGCGCCATCTCGGCGTGCGGAGAATTGGAAACCAGCACGAGCGAGTCGGCGTGCTCGACGAGGGGGATCACCCGGAGGAGGTTCTCGCGCGTGGACATGCTCTCGGTCTCGAGGACCAGGCGCCCGCGATAACCCCGCCGTCGGGCGTAGCGGGCCATGATCCGCGCCTCGGGTTCCTCGCTGTGCACCGGGCCTCCGCTGAGGACGACAGTGGTGCGCGGCACCCGCGGATCGATCGAGCGCAGGCCGGCGCGCACCCGGTAGCGGTTCACCGCGTTCGCTCGGGTACCGCGGTTGCCGTACCCCAGCACCACGATGGCCTCCGAGGCCGGCACATCCGGCGGCGGGACCGGAAAGCCCCGCCTGCTGGAGCGCCAGTGCGAGAGGTCGGCGGCGAAGGCGACGGCGGCGAGGGAGGCCGCCGCCACCGTGGCCGCCATCAGGTGGCGCCGCGCCCGGATCATCGGATCAGGCGTGCAGCGCCTCGTTGAGGGTGACGCCGACGCCCTGTCGGACCAGCGCCTCGATCGCGCCGGTCACCGAGTTGCGGCGCAGGAGCACGCCGTCACGCCCGGAAAGGTCGCCGCCCTTGACCGTCGGGCGACCGCCGTCGGGTCGGGCGGGCTGGTCGGCGAGGACGATCTTCGACCCGGCCGTCACGTACAGGCCCGCTTCGACGACGCAGTCGTCGCCCAGGGAGATGCCGATGCCCGCGTTCGCCCCCAGCAGGGTCCGTGCGCCGATCGAGACCTTGTGGGTGCCCCCGCCGGACAGTGTGCCCATGATCGATGCGCCGCCCCCGATGTCGCTGCCGTCACCGACGACCACGCCCTGGGAGATGCGTCCTTCGACCATGGAGGCGCCGAGGGTCCCGGCGTTGAAGTTCACGAAGCCCTCGTGCATCACGGTCGTCCCGGGGGACAGGTAGGCACCGAGGCGTACTCGCGACGCGTCGGCGATGCGCACGCCCTCCGGGGTGACGTAGTCGAGCAGACGCGGGAACTTGTCCAGTCCCTGCACCTGGATCCCGTCGCGGAGCAGGAACGGGCGCAGACGCGTCGCATCGTCCGGGTGCATGGGCCCGGCGTTGGTCCAGGCGACGTTCGGGAGATGTCCGAAGACCCCGTCGAGGTTCAGCTCGTTCGGGCGGACCAACCGGTGGGACAGCGCGTGGAGGCGGAGGTAGGCGTCGGAGGTGCCGCTGGGAGCGGCATCCAGATCGATCTCGAGGGTCACCAGTTCGACGGTGACACCGCGGCGTTCGTCCGGCACGGCCAGATGGTCGAGGTTCTCGGTCGCCTTGGCCGGGTCGTGTCCACCGGGGATGCGCCCGTGCGTCGGCGCGGGGAACCAGGTGTCCAACACCGTTCCCGAATCGGTCACCGTCGCCAGGCCCGTGCCCCACACCCATCGTTCGTCGCTCATGCCTTCCACGCTACCGGCTGAGGTGCGGTCGTTAGACTCGGGGGATGCCCGGCCTCGACCTCTCCGCATCCTCCGTCGACCTCACGCGCGCGATCTGCGACATCCCCAGTGTCTCGGACGACGAGACCGTGCTGGCCGACGCGATCCATCTCGCCATCGCCGAACGGCCCCATCTCGAGGTGCACCGCGACGGCGACACCCTCGTCGCCCGGACGAACCTCGGTCGCGCCCGCCGCGTGGTCATCGCCGGACACATCGACACGGTCCCGATCAACCACAACGTCCCCACGAGCGACATCGAGATCGACGGGGAGCCGTTCCTGTGGGGGCGGGGCACCGTCGATATGAAGGCCGGGGTGGCGGTCCAGCTCAAGTTGGCCGCCGAGCTGACCGACCCGAACGTCGACATCACGTGGATGTGGTACGACCACGAGGAGGTCGCGGCGGAGCGAAACGGCCTGACCCGCCTCGCGCGCAACAGCCCGGAGCTGTTCGCCGGCGACTTCGCCATCCTCGGGGAGCCGTCGAACGGGCAGGTCGAGGGCGGGTGCAACGGGAACCTGCGTGCGCTGGTGCGCACGGAGGGTGTCCGCGCGCACAGTGCACGCTCGTGGATCGGCGAGAACGCCATCCACAAGGCGGCTCCGATCCTCACGCGGCTGGCCGAGTACCGGGCCAAGGAGGTCACCGTGGAGGGGCTGGCGTACCGCGAGGGACTGAACGCGGTGCACGTGCGCGGCGGTGTCGCCGGCAACGTGATCCCCGACGCCTGTGAGGTCGAGGTCAACTACCGCTTCGCGCCCAGCCGCGACGGCGCGGAGGCCGAGCGGCACGTGCGGGAGGTCTTCGCCGGGTTCGACGTCGAGGTCGTCGATCTCGCGGAAGGAGCGCGTCCCGGTCTGGACTCCCCCCTCGCGCAGGAGTTCCTCCGTGCGGTCGGTGCCGAACCGCGCCCGAAGTACGGCTGGACCGACGTCGCGCGCTTCTCGGCGATGGGCGTTCCCGCGGTCAACTACGGTCCCGGCGATCCGCACTTGGCGCACCACGATGAAGAGCGCGTCCCGCTGGCGCAGATCGACGAGGTCGAGCGCGGTCTGCGGGCGTGGTTGAGCGCGTGACAGGCGGGGCGGAGACATCCGCCCCGTGGTCGCGGTCCGCGGTGCGTGTCGCGCTGGTCTATCTCGCCGCGCGCATGGTGACCACGGCCTTCTTCCTCGCCGCCGCCGCCGTGGCGCCCGCCGATGCACGCCATGGTCAGGGATCGACGCTGGGCACCTACGTTCTGGCGTGGGACGCGCAATGGTACTGGCTCATCGCCTTCCAGGGGTACCCGTCCGAGCTGCCGGTGACCGAGGCGGGGCACGTCGCCGAGAACGCGTGGGCGTTCATGCCCCTCTACCCGTACCTGTCGGCGCTGGTGTCGGCACCGTTCGGGCACTGGGGGGTCGGCGCGTTCCTCGTCACGCTCGCCGCCGGATACGGGTGCGCCCTCGTCCTCCACGGGATGTTCCGGGAGCGCCTGGGGGAGGACGCGGCACTGTGGGGCGTGGTCTTCTTCTCCGCCGGGCCGCTCGCGGCTCTGCTGCAGGTCGGATACGCCGAGGCGCTGTTCCTGTTCTTCCTGCTGACCGCGATCCGCTGCGTGCAACAGCGACGGTACGGATGGCTGTACGTGTTGATCCCACTGATGGGATACACCCGGCCCGGGGTGTTGGCGTTCGGGCTGTTCCTGGCGTTGTACGGGCTCTGGCGGCTCACGCGGCGCAAGGTCGAATCGGTCACCCGGAGCGACGTGGTGCACATCCTCGCCCTCGGGGCCCTCGCGACCGTCGTCGGTTTCTCGTGGCAGGTCATCGCCGCCGTCGTCACGGGTTCGCCGTCGGCCTACCTCGACACCGAACTGGCATGGCGACGTCTGTGGGTGGGCGACGGCGGGGGATTCGTCCCGTTCGAGGGGTGGGTCCAAGGGGCGACCTTCTGGTTCACCCGGTGGGGGATGCCCGCCTGGGTGGGCGTGGCGGTCCTGGTGGTGCTCGTGCTCGCCGTCGCCGCGCTGCTGCTGTCCGAGCCGCACGTGCGGCGGCTGGGCGTCGAGGTGCGCCTCTGGTCGGCGAGCTATCTGCTCTACCTGCTGGCGGTGTTCTTCCCGCAATCGAGCACCTTCCGGTTGCTGTTCCCGCTGGCACCGCTGGCCGGCGCCCTGGCGGTGCCGCGGTCGCGGGTGTGGCGATTCGCCGTGCTCGCGGCCTGTCTGATCGGCCAAGGGGTGTGGATCTACAACACCTATACGCTCGGAAACACGTTCTGGCGCATCCCCTGAGCACGGAATTCCGCCGCGTGGCGGGTGTGCACGATAAACTCATCGGGCAGACCTCCACAAGAAAGGGAGCCACGATGGCAGCGATGAAGCCGAGAACCGGAGACGGGCCGATGGAGGCCGTGAAGGAGGGGCGCCTCATCATCG
>NZTV01000045.1 GCA_002703245.1 Microbacterium sp. | reverse complement strand
GACCGCAGGCCTGGCGCGACGGGGTCGAGGTCGTCGCGATGGACGGGTTCTCCGGGTTCAAGACCGCCGCCGCCGAGGAACTCCCCGACGCGGTCCCGGTGATGGACCCGTTCCACGTCGTCCGCCTCGCCGGCGACGCCCTGGACCGGACCCGGCAGCGCGTCCAGCAGGGCACCCTCGGGCACCGGGGCCGCTCCGGCGACCCGCTCTACGTCTCTCGCCGCACCCTGCACACCGGCGACGGACTCCTCACCGACAAGCAACGCGCCCGCCTCACCGCCCTGTTCGCCGTCGACGAGCACGTCGAGGTCGAAGCGACCTGGGGCATCTATCAACGCATCGTCGCCGCCTACCGCGAACCCGACAAGACCCGCGGCAAGCAGATGATGCAGGCGGTCATCGACGCCGTCAACGGCGGCGTCCCCGCCACGCTGATCGAGATCCGCAGGCTCGGCCGCACCCTGAAACAACGCGCCGCCGACGTACTCGCGTTCTTCGACCGACCCGGCACGTCGAACGGTCCCACCGAGGCGATCTGTGAGTCTGGGTTCGGCTGGTCTGGGATTGGCTGGTCAGGATGGAAGTCGGTCGTATCGACCAGGGCGTGACTCTCGAAGCAATTGACCCGCTTGCGGTGTCTTCCCGTTGAATTGTCCGCTCGGGTCGGCGCGGCCGACGCCATCCGGCCCCACCTCGGTGACCTCATCAGGAGACTGCCCGACCCCCACAGGTCGTGGCCCATCACAGATTCGCCCCGGAGTGACCTCTTCCCGGACCGACGTCGGCCGCTCAGCGACCAGCTGCTATGTCCGTCTCGAAGAGAGGAGCGTCGATCGCCATGACCATCGTCGCGCATACCCACCCGTTCGTCATCGGCGTGGATACCCACGCCCGCAACCACGCCATCTCGATCCTCGCCTGCCCAACAGGAGAGATCGTTGATGAGACCCAGTTCCCCGCCACCACAGCAGGCCTATCCAGGGCAGTGTCGTGGGCAGGGCGACGCACAGGCGGCGACGCCAACGTGCTCTGGGTGGTCGAGGGCGCCGGCACCTACGGGGCACGCCTGGCGCGCGTAGCCGCGGACGCCGGATACACCGTCGTCGAAGCTCCGCGGATGAACGCCCGCGCGAACCGCGGCATCGGAAAATCCGACCCACTCGATGCCCGTCGCATCGCCGCGGCCGCGCTCCCGCTGCACGAGACGCAACTGCGCGTTCCGCGCGCTGACGATGGTGTCCGCGCCGCGGTCAAAGTACTGCTTGCCTCTCGCGACCACATGAGCACCGAGCGCACCGCGACGATCAACGCGCTCACCGCGCTGCTGCGCGTCGTTCACCTCGGCGTCGATGCCCGGCGCCCGCTCGTCGCGACGCAGATCGCCACGATCGCCGCCTGGCGCCCCCGCGACGAAGACCTCGCTACGACCACCGCCCGCGGCGAAGCCACGAGACTCGCCAAGCGCGTCACCGCACTCGACGACGAGCTCAAGGACATCACGAAGCAGATCACCGACATGGTTCGCCAGAGCCCTGCTGGCGACCTCCTCGACCAGCCAGGCATCGGCCCCATCACCGCCGCAGTCGCGTTGACCTCCTGGTCACACCTGGGTCGCATCAGATCCGAGGCCGCGTTCGCCAGCCTCGCCGGAGCCAGCCCCATCCCCGCATCATCGGGCAACACCGTCCGGCACCGCATCAACCGTGGTGGAGACCGACGTCTCAACCGTGCCCTCCACATGGCCATCGTCACCCGCATGCGCATGGATCCGAGAACCCGCGCCTACGTCGAGCGCCGCACCACCGAAGGCCGCACCCTCCGAGAGATCCGCCGCTGCCTCAAGCGCTACCTCGCCCGCGAAATCTACCGCCGTCTCAACGCCGCTGCACGGCCCCAACTCGCGGCTTGACAAACATAGGAGATTCAACGGCAGACTCGAACACCTCCGCGGCAGCGCCCTCGGCTTCCGGAACCTCACGAACTACATCGCCCGCTCGCTCCTCGAAGCCGGAGGCTTCAAACCCCAACTACACCCTCGATTGCGATGAGCCAGAAATCTTCGCCGTCGACAATGGCGGTGACGTGATCGACGCGGCCGCATTCGGCACACGGACGCTTCGGTCTCGCGCAGTGCCCGCAAAGTGGTGCGCCGTCCTCGGTTCGGGCGCTGGGCGCTCGGATGCGGCGACAGTGAAAGCATTCCACGCGTCGGCTGACGTTGTAGCACGCGCGGCAGAGACCGCCTCCGTCGGGAAGTCGCTTCACCCTCGGCGCACGGCTTCCGCACTCGGAGCAAGGATGCTCCCGCAGCTCGGTCACTTCACGTGTCCGGGCCGATTGATCGTCGTTCGGCGAGCGGACACCCGGCTCTTCAGCGGGACGACTTCCCCGGACGCCTTCTTGGCGGAGGCCTCGACGATGCGTGGTTCGATGAGGTCGTTGGGTGTGCACTCAAGGATGTCGCACAGCGCGATCAGCGTCGCCATGCTCAGGCGCTGCGGCTGACCCGTTACCAGCCGGTACGTCTGCTCCCGGGAGAGCGCGATACCGCGCTCCGCGAGCAGCGGCTGCAAGTCCGTCGTGGCGAACATTCCGCGCTCCGCCATCTTCGTGCGTAGATGCCAGAGGTAGTCCATTTCTTTCATCGTGCTGCCTCCTCGAAGTCGGCGCCGTAGCGGGTGTGAATAGCTTGGGTGAGCAGCCGGTTCCGATACTCATTGGAGACGCCGACGTAGATCGCGGTCGTTGAGGAGAACGAGTGCCCCACCTGCTCCTGGATGAATCGCTCGGGCGTGGGTCGCCGACCACGCCGAGGGCATGGTCGGCCGGCGGTAGGTTCGACCGCGACGCCCACCCACCGCACGCTTCTGCTCTTGATCAGGCCGATCTCACACCGCTTCTCGGACGTTCCGGTCACGCTCAGGCCACGATGTCGGGATTCGACGCGATGAGCGCTGCCTGCTCGGTCCATGACAGGCCGACGATGCTGAGCACAACTCGCGCAATAACCGACGGGTCGCTTCCTGTGGTCAGGCGAGTCTGGCGCAAGGTGGCGCGGGCTGTCTCTTCGATCAGGATGGCGAGGACTTCGGGTGAAACGTCTCTTCGGAAGGCCCCTGCTGCCATGCCGGCATCTGTGAGTTCGCGGACGCGTCGTCGGAGAGGAGCGAGTGCACGGACTGTCTCTGAGACGTGGGGTTCGCTCAGTGCGATGTTGGCGGTTGCGCGCACTGCTGAGGCTTCGCGCCAAAGACGTGCGGCGAGGCGGGCCAGAGCGACGCGCGAGTCGGTGTCGTCGGTGGTCTGGGCGATCATATTGAAGCGCTCAGCGCCGAGCGCGATGACCTCTCTCAGCAAAGTCTCGCGGTCGGCGAAGTGGCCGTAGAGAGCACGTCGTGACAGGCCTGCCGCTTGCGCGATGGTGTCGAGGGAGGCTTGGGGGTTCTCGGCGAGCACGAGCTGCGCTGCGTGGAGGAGTGCTTTGCGGTTCGTCGTGGCGTCGCTTCTGCGCTCGCGAGCAGGAACCGAGTCCGACAAGGCTATGGACTCTCGTGGAGACATGATCACCTTTCGCGGGCGCTTACATGAGCTTGGTGGATTCAAGCGCCTCTGACATGCCGCGGTTGTACGCGATGAGGGGGCGCCGCAGCACCAGGCCGAGCAGGAGGGCCGGGACGATGAAGAGAGCGAGCAGGAGAAGAGAGATCCAGAAGTCCGCTGCGTAGACGCCGCCGATCGCCGACCGCAGCGCCTGAATCGCGTAGGTGGCGGGCAGGAATGGGCTGATGTTCTGGAACCAGTCGGGCAGGAGCTGAAGGGGGTAGGCGCCGCCAGATCCGGAGATTTGGATGACGAGCAGCAGCACGCATAGTGCCTTTCCGGCGTTGCCGAACGCGACGACCGCGGTGTAGACGATGAGGGTGAATACGAGGGAGATGATCCATCCGGCGAGGATCATGAGCAGCGGGTGAGCGGGCTCGATCCGGACAAAGAGGATGAGCCCGAGGGTGAGCAGTGTGCTCTGGGCAAGGCCGACGAGTCCGAAGATGCCGTATCGTCCGAGGTATTTTTGGGTCGTGGTGAGTTCGGAGGTGCCCGACAGTGTGTTGTGGTTGACGTCGACGCGGATAGTGACTGTCATCAACAATGCTCCGACCCAGAGCGCGAGGATGGTGTAGAGCGGTGCCATGGCGGCGCCGAACCCGGCGACCGGGAACACCGCGGTGCGGTCCACCCGGACGGGTTCCCCCAGTGAGGTGGCGAGGACGCCGGGATCGCCTCCAATGATGTCGCGGAGTTCACTGAGATCACCGGTGTCAGTTGCGGTTCCGAGCGCCTGATCGAGCTCGTCGAACCGGTCGGCCAGTTCACCCAGTGAGGTGGAGATCCCATCTGCGATGGTCTTTCCCCGGTCGATGGCGGTCATCACGGAGTCCGATGAACCCGACAGGCTCGAGGACACGTCGGCAAGGTCGTCGGACACGATGGAGATGTCCGAGTCGAGCCGTGAGAGCGTAGAAGACAGAAGGTCCAGTTGCGGCTTCAGTCCGTCGGCGTATGCGCTCTGTGCGTTCTGTACCGCGGTCTTCGCATCGGCGATCGTGCCGAGGATCTCCTGGTGAGAGCCCTGCTCGGAGGCGTTGTCGTCCTGGATGTCCTGCGCTGCTTGGACGAGACTGTCGTGCACAGCCTGCTGCCGCGCGATCGCGTCGTCGAGGGCGGCGATGACGGTATCGAGGGCGCCTTCGGCAGCCTCGGGCAGTGTGGGCCGAACCTCGGTGTCAAGGGCGTCGCGAATGGTGCGGTATCGGTCGATCTGGTCCTGGACTCGTGCCGCTAGGTCAGTGAGCACCGTCACGCGATCGCCGCTGAGGGAATCCATGTCCACGTAAAGGTCGTCGATGCGATCGCCGACCGCGTTGTAGCTGTTGACCGTCGCGGACAAAGCGTCGGAGACTCCTTGGGTGGCGGTACGCAGAGCGGAGTCGAGGGAGTCGACCGCATCGCTTCCGCTACCGACGGCGTCGGAGGCGTCGCTGAACGCGGCTCCAGCGGAGCCGACGAGGCCGGAAGCACTGTTCACCACGGGGATGCTGGAGTCGAAGAGGGCGGAGAACATGTCGGCGGTCTGCGCACTCGAACGCAGCTGCGTCGTGAGGCTGGCCACGCGTGCTTGGAGCCGGGCCAGTGCGGCCTGGGTGTCGTCGTCGGTGAGGAAGTCGGAGAGGGAGGAGAGCAAGCTGAGCGCGATCTCGCTGAGCGTCTTGGTGAACGTCTCGGTGATCTGCGCGGACACACCGTCGGCACCCTGTTCGGTGATCTTGGGAGCGAGCGCGTTCTTCTTCTCATTGGTGTAGAGCGCGATGTCGGTGTGCTCCGCACCGTCGACGTAGAACGTCATCATGTCGGCGCTGAAGGACTGCGGAAGCACGATTGCGGCGTAGTACGCACCCGACTTCGTACCGTCGATCGCATCGTCTTCGGTCGTGATGACCCAGTCCAGATCGTCGTTGGCGCGCAGCGCGGACAGGACCTGCTCGCCGACGTTGATCCGGACTGGAATCAGATCGCTCTCGTAGCCGGTGTCGGTGCTGGCAACGGCGACCTTCAGGTTGCTGGTGTTCGCGAACGGATCCCAGCTGGCGATCACGTTGAACCAGGTGAACAGGGACGGGATCACGACGAGACCGAAGATGACGATGCACGCCATCACGTTCTGTGTCGCGTGACGAACGTCGCGCCCCACCAAACGCAGAATGACGCTCACGACTGCTCCCCCTTCTCCGCAGGGCGGTCATCCTCTTGCTGCGATACGCCCTCGTTCTCATCCGCTTCCGCGGGCTCATCGTGACTCACCGCGTTTGCGGTCGTCGGCTTGGGCGCGCCAGCGTCCGCGTGGGCGGAGTCGTCGGCTGGGGGCTCACCCTGGAACCAAGTCGCTATGACATCATCCACGTCGTCAGGGGCGTGCCCATCCGTGTCGCCGGTGGCAGCGATGTCGGCGGACGGGCTTTCCTGGAGGGGATCACCGGAGCTCAGATCCTCTGCGAGCAGATGTTGCGCGCCGGGAACGGACTCGCGTCCCGTGCGCGCCTCTGAGGAGACGACGGTGGCGTGCGCATCAGCACCACCGGCGAAGACCACTTGACGCAGGTCGGCGTCATCGAGCTCGGCGATTTCTCCGGCTCGCGCGAAGCTCCATCTGGCGTACTCGATGGCGACGAGGAACCCGATGACCAAAAGGCACCAGACGGTTCCTATGCCCAGCAGGAGCGCCTTGACGTCGGCAAACGTGACAGCGGCGGCGGCGAGCAACGCGAGCCCCGTGAGCCCGACGACCAGGGTCGCCCGCAGCAGCACCGGGTAACGGTGCGTGAACGGGCGGGCCCGGCGGGTGAGCTCGTCCCGATAGGCGCCGCGGTTCGAGAGTGCGTGGATGATCTCGCTCAATCGGTATCCTCCGCCGGCGACCTGCACGTTCTCGCCGATCAGCAGGTCGGTTGCGGCGACCTCGCGGTTGAACAGGATATGGAAGCTGGCGAGTCTGCGCCGCAGGACCAATCCGACGAGGAACGCGAGAGCGACGAAGACGGCGAGAATCCCGAGGAACCGCCAGTAGTGGCCGCCGTAGAACCCGGCGATCGTCTCCCGCATTGCGTCGATGCCGTAGGAGAACGGCAGCAGCGGATAGATCGCGCGGAAGAAGTCGGGCATCAGCTCGATCGGGTACAGCCCTGACGCGCCGGGGATCTGCATGATCACCAGCAGGATGCACAGACCTCTCCCCACATGCCCAAATGCGACGCAGAGCGCGTAGATGATGCTCGCGTAAGCCAAGGCGATCAGCACAGCGGTCCCCACGAAGGCGACGGCGCTCACGGTCTGGACGCCGATGATGAGGTTCCCGATCGAGACCACCAGCGCCTGCCCGACAGCGAGCAGCGCGAACAGGCCGAAACGCCCCAGGTAGGCCTCGCGGACCGTGACGCCCTCGACGCCTTCTGTGTCGACCTCGGTCTTGAAAATCACCATCAGCACGAACGCGCCGATCCACAGCGACAGGTTCGTGAACAACGCCGCCATCGCAGACCCGTAGGAGGATACCGGGAACATCTTCTGCTCCTCGACGACGACGGGCGAGGCGATGAAGCGGGCGATGTCGTCCGCGTCCAGTCCGGTGATCGTGCCGAGCGTCCCCCACTCCGCTGCGCCGGCGACCGCTTCGATATCGGTGCGCGCGGCCTGCAGATTCGACTCGAGGCCGGCGATGTCGGCGTCGAAGCTGTCGAGCGCCGCCGAGGTGGACTCCAGCTGCGTATCCGCGCTGCGCAACAGACCGCCGACCTGGGTGAGGACCTGCCGCTGGGACGCGACGGTCGCCGAAAACTCTCCCGCACTGGAGGACAGTCGGGCCATCGCGCTGTTCAGCGCGGGAAGGCTCTCGGCGAGCACCGTCCGCAGATCGGATGCCGCACTCTGCGTGCCTTGCGCCGCCTCATCGACGGCATCGGCAGCCGACTGCAGCCCCTGGACGGCGTCTCCGGTGCCTGCGCTCAGTTGAGACAGGTCCGCGAGGAGCTGCTGATCGGCAGCGTTTCGCTCCTGCAGCGTCTCGATCACGCCAGACAGACGCTGCTGCGTCTCGGGATCCAGATCGAAGCCATCAATCAAAGCCTGCGCCTGCGCGATCGCGGCTTCGTTCGCCTCGAGGACGCTCTCGACGTTGTCGATCGCCGCGTCTACCCGCAGCCCTGCAGCAGTCAGGGCCGTCGTCACTTGGGTGACCGAGGAGTTCGCGGAGGCAGAGGCATCCGCGAGCTGCGACGTGCCTGTAAGGTATGCGGCCGTTGCGGCATCGGTGAACTCGATCACCTGCTTCTGCGCGTCGGCGATGATCGACTGCGCTTCCGCTGTGGCCTGCTGAACGTCTCCCAGCGTCGTATCGACATCCGTGAGCGTGTTCTGGGCGGCCGACAGCGTCGCGCGAGAACCGGCGATCCCGTCCTGGAGGTCGGTGATACTGCTCCGTGTCGATGCCAGTGACTGCGCGGCGCTGTCGAAGGTGTTCAGCGCGTCGTCTTTCGCGGTCAGCAACCGTGACTCGACGTCATCTCCGGCATCCCTCACCGCGTCTGTCGCAGCCAAGGCGACCTGTTCGGTGAAAGCGGCCGTGATCTGCTGGTCGAGCTGGGATGCCCCGACATCGGTGATCTTCGGCGTGATCGCGCTGGCCTTCTCGTTGACGTAGTACTGCAGCGCCGGCTGGGTGAACTCACCGCTCGTGATGCTGAGGAGGTCCTCGCTGAAGTCTGCGGGGATGACGATGGCGGCGTACACGTCACCGCGCCGGACCGCCTCCGCAGCCTCCTCCTCACCCATGAAAACCCAGCCGAGCTGATCGTTCTCCTCGAGCTGCGCACTCACCTGATCACCGACGTTCAGCGGCCCGGTCAGCTCCGACGACGCACCCGCGTCGAGGTTGGCCACTGCGACGCGAATGTTCTCGGTGTTCGCGTACGGATCCCAGAACGCGTTGATGTTGAACCACGCATACAGCGCCGGAGTGATCAACACGCCGATCACGATGATCCAGGTCTTTCGGACACGGAACAGCCGGGTGACGTCCCTCGTGAAAACCCGCCAGCTCATTCGCACGCCGTGAGCATACACATTTTGCACAGCACTGTGCACATTGCCGCCAAGCGGTGTCGCCGACCAAGCGCACACCCCCTTGTGGCCCGTAGAAAAATGAGTACGCTCATTCACGTGAACGGGACGCAGCAACTGACAGCGCATGGACGGCGTCCGGGCGCCGGCGGGCTGGAGCCCCGCCGCGAGCGGAACATGCGTCTCAAGCGGGAGCGGATCTTTCGCGTCGCGTCTGACCTGTTGCGTGCGCGGGGGTTCTCCGCGGTGACGACGCAGGAGGTGTCCGCCGCGGCGGCAGTCGCCGCGGGGACCCTGTTCCGCTACGCCGCGACCAAGAGCGAGTTGCTGCTCATGGTGTACAACGAGACACTCCGGTCATCGATAGATGAAGGCGCCGCGCGTGCGGCGTCGACGCCGGATCCCGCCGCCGCGGTCTTCGCCCGCCTGCGCCCGCTCGTCGTCGCCGCCGCGCGGGGGCCGGAGAACAGTGCCGCGTACCAGCGGGAGCTGCTGTTCGGTCCGGGCGATGCGAAGTTCCGGGCCGAGGGCATGGCGTTGATCCTCGCGCTCGAAGGGTCGCTCTCTGACACGCTTCGCCGCGCCGCGCCAATTATCAGCGACGAGGACGCACGGGTCGCAGGGTCCTCGCTGTTCGCCGTCACCCATCTTGCGATCGCTCGCATAACGGCCGCGGACACCCCCGAGTCCGAGGCGATCAACGACCTCAGGCGACAGGTCACGCACATCGTCACCGGCGTGCTCCATCACAGCCGGGCGGCCGGATCGGACTCTCAAGAAGAAATGAAGGAGACAGAACAAGTGCGTGGGGGTCTGCTGCACGGATAGGTGACAACTGATCTGGTTAGCCCGAGGGGTTGGCCTGGAAGGATGTCATCAAGCCGAAGCCGTTTCCGCGAGAGTTCCGCGATGATGTGGTGCGGGTTGCTCAGAATCGCGATCCTGATGTGACTGTCGCGCAGATCGCGAAGGATTTCGGGATCCATGTCGGAACGCTCGACAAATGGTTGCGACAGGCTCGTATCGATGCTGGCGAGCAGGCCGGCGTGCCGGTGACCGAGTCGGCCGAGTTGCGTGAACTGCGCAAATGGAACCGCCTGCTGGAGCAGGAGAACGAGGTTCTGCGGCGGGCGGCCGCCTATTTGTCGCAGGCGAACCTGCCGGGAAAATGATGTTCCCGCTCGTCCGTGAACTGGCCGCCAAGGACGCCCCACTGCGGGTGCCCGTGACGGTGACGTGCCGGGTGCTCAAGCTCGTCCGCCAGCACTACTACCGCTGGCTCAAGAACCCGGTCACCGAGGCCGAGCTCGTCGAGGCATATCGCGCCAACGCCCTGTTCGACGCCCACCGTGATGATCCGGAGTTCGGCTACCGGTTCCTGGTCGACGAAGCCGCTGAGGCCGGCGAGCCGATGGCGGAGCGGACCGCGTGGCGGATCTGCTCGCAGCAAGGCTGGTGGTCTGCGTTCGGCAAGCCCAAACGCGGCAAGGCGAACCAGAAGGGGAAGCCCGGGCCGCCAGTCCATGACGACCTGTGTGCTGTGGTTGACGAGCACGGCGTCATCCGCCACGAGTTCAACGCCGTCCGGCCGAACGAGCTCTGGTTGGCCGACATTACCGAGCACCGCACCAGCGAGGGCAAGCTCTACCTGTGTGCGGTCAAGGACGTGTTCTCAGGTCGGATCGTGGGCTACTCGATCGACTCACGCATGAAGTCTCGGCTCGCGGTCGCCGCACTGAACAGCGCCGTCGCACGGCGTGATGATGTCGCCGGCTGCATCATGCATACCGATCGAGGCAGTCAATTTCGAAGCCGCAAATTCGTGCGTGCTCTGGGCCGTCACGACATGGTCGGGTCCATGGGCCGAGTCGGCGCGGCCGGCGATAACGCCGCCATGGAATCGTTCTTCAGCCTGCTGCAGAAGAACGTCCTCGACCGCCGCTTCTGGGCCACCCGAGACGAACTACGCATCGCGATCGTGACCTGGATCGAACGCACCTACCACCGCCGCCGACGCCAGACCAGGCTCGGCCGCTTGACCCCTGTCGAATACGAGACCATCATGACCACGCCAGCCGACCTGGCTGCGTGACTAGAACTGTCACCTATCCGTGCAGCAGACCCAGCATCCGGATCATGGCGTTGTCCTCTCGTGGCACGGTCAGGTGACGAGACAGTGCGTAGAGAGTGGCCCGAGGGCCTGTCCACGAGGACGCCAGATCAAGGAGGAATCTGCCTCCCTTCCAAGGTAGGGCTCTCCGGCGACATACGTAAGAGGCCGCGTGCTATCTCATCCGCGAATGGTCCTGTGCCGCGGAAAGGAAGTGATGCCGTGGCCCGGCTGGCGCGTGTGGCAGGGAGATGAGGTGGGTTCCCGAAACAGGTGCCTCCACCTGCTGGAGGTGCAGACCGATCATGTTGACGAGTGTGGCGGCGACGGCAGCGAGGTCTGCGGCCGAGCCGTGGAACGTGGGTACGGAGCATCCTCTGGTGGGGATCAGTTCGTCGCCTTCGACTGCGCCCTCCCAGAGCGCGTGGTACAGCTCCAGCGCGCCATTGGCCAGCACCGAGCGGCCTGCTCGGTTGTCGAGTTCAGACGGCGTGCAGGTGTCACCGGGCGCGCAGATGTTGGCGATACCGATCGTTCCCGTCCTGGCGTCGGTGGCGACCTGGGCGATGAGTGCCGTGCGGCCTTCGCCGACGAGGGTGTCTAGGTATGTGGTGATGCTGTGGCTGACGGTGGCGTCGATGATGAGGTCCGCGGCAAGAGCGACGGCTGGGTCGGGGACGCTTCCTTCTGCGACGGTGACGGTCAGGTCGTCGCGGATCGCGCGGAGGCGTGTGGCGAGGGCGTCGGCTTTCGTCTGGCCGATGTCGGCTTCGGTGTAGTTCTGTCGCACGAGCAGGCCACCGGTGATGGTGCCGGGGTCGCAGACAGTGATGGTGCTGGCTCCGGCGCGTGCGATGAACTCGGCGAGCCATGAGCCCAGTCCGCCGCAGCCCCAGATGTGAACGGTCTTTCCTTGGAACCCGTTGACGGGACGGTTGTCGTCGCGCCGGGTCGTGACCGCTTGCCGTTCGTCGGACATGTTGCACCATTCGATGGGGATGTCGGCGTTGATGATTCCGGGGTCGAGGTTGACCGCGGTGCCGTGCTTCTTCGCGAGGCGCCGGAGCGCGTCGGCGGTAGTTGCGGGGAGGCGTCCGCCGAGAAGATGATGCGGTCCCCCTGCGGGGTGCAGCACGGCGAGCACGAAGTACTGCTCGGTGCCGTCAGGGTTTCGTAGAGCACTGGCGAGGAGCGAGGTAAGGAACGCGGGCGACTGCGGTGAGACCTCTGGTGTTCGCCCTTCGGCGCGGTCAAGGTGCGGGTCGTCCAGGAGCGTCAGCAACAGCGCGAAGGTGGATGCCGCGCCGAATGGAAGGTCGCTCGCGAGGACGAAGACGGGTGTGCGGTGTCCGTCGCGGTCGGTCGAGTAGGTGAGGTCGTAGCGGTGCGGTGAGCGGGCGACGAGCCGAGCGATCTGCTGCCGCTTCGGCGGCCCAGGTTCGCGGACGACGATGGTGGGTGTGTCGTCGGCGTGGTGGAGCACTCCTCCGACGGCGTGGTACATCGCGGTCGACGGATCGAACGCTCCGGCGGAGGCATCGGTGAGCCAGTCCCACAGTCGGCTGAGAAATCCTGCCATTCCGGCGGATGGGCGCCACTCGCGGGAGGGGTCGAGATAGATGCAGAGCCGCTGCCCTTGGAGGACGTGCGGGAAGCCGAGGAAGCGTGTGTGGTCAACCTCGGCGCTCGGGGGCACGAACAGTGAGGGGCGAATCTTGACGATGAACTCCTCGTCGTCTCCAAGTTCCAGCCCGCCCGGGCGGTGAGGGATGTCGGCGGTGTGGAGCCGGAGTCGGAGGATGGCGTTGCCGTCAGAGTCAAGCCGAGGCTGCTGGACTATCCGGACGTCGCGGGGGTGCTCCCTGGCGAGTGACCTCAGCTCGTCAACGAGATGCTTCTGCCAGGCCGACAGAGTGGCCCGGTTGCGGCGGCTCATCCCGCGCGGCCAGACCGCCCCACGCTGGAAACGGCCGCGGGAGCTGCTGCCGGGAACTTCGCGCTGCTGGACGAGGTGGCCGGAGCCTTGAAGCCGTCACCGAAGATGCCCTGCCACAACTCGATGCTGCGCTCCTTATTCTCCTCCTCGTACGCCTCCTCAATTTCGGCGGCGTGGACATGAATGCGGTCCCGGAAGTAGCTGTAGGACGACTGCTCCCACCGATGGTCGAAGGTTACCCCGGACCCTGACGGGTCTGGAATGGAGGGCTTGGCCGGGCGTGCCTGGAGCCAGGCGTCGAGGTCCTTCACGAGGTGCAGGAGAGTCGTGGGGACGTCGCTGTAGTAGCCGGGGTCGAGCAGCGTGCGCAGCTCGGTGACCTGCTCGCCGAGCAGTGTCGTCAGGAGAATCGACCGTGTGCCGGTGAAGGAGTTCTTGTGGTCGCGCAGGTACTTCATCAGCCGGATGACCTTCCGGAGGTTGCCCTTCGCGAGCGCGTCCTTGCTCTTCATCCAGTCTGTGAAGCCCTGGGGGTCGGTCAGTTCCCAGTCGTTGTCGTCGCGGTTGACGATGACTTCGCGACCATCGGCGAGGTTAAGGTGCGGAACGATGTCGAGGTGCATGGAGTTCGCGTAGACGAGTCGGACGCAACGGCACTTGCGTGAGTGCGGCATGTTGCTGTAGGTGCCGTGCCGGTGCAGAGCCGCGTAGACCTCCTCGATGTACTTCTTGGGGTCGTCGGCCCAGTCCGGGTTCTCGCTCATGTCGAGCATGAAGTCCGCGTCGAACTCGTTGTTGCCGACCGGGTTGATGATGGTCTTGTGCGCCCACGAGCCCTGGGGCGTCTTGCCGAGGATGCGCGGGCCGATCTGCTCGTCGGCCTTCAACGCCTTGTAGACCGCCTCGACGCGAGAATCGAGAGAGTCGAGTTTGACCTGGCCGAGGTTGACGGTGTCCTTGAGCAGGACGTTGAAGTAGTCAGTGAGCTTCATCGGGAGGCCTCCGTGGTCGACGTGCTGGTCGGGTCGCCGCGGTGTCGGTCTCCGATCGTCGGTGTGTAGTCGGCCGCGCGATGATCTGCGAACCGCGCGGTGTAGATGGGGCTGAGCTCGCGGCTCACGGACGCGGCAAGGCCGGCGACATCGCTCGGGTCTGCCGAGTCGAGTGCGTACAGTCCGCCCGGCACGAGAGCATCGAACCTGGTATAAGCGGACTTGCCGATCAGATGCTCAGCGATGCCCTGTCCACCCCGGCTGCCGGCTGTGAGGATCAATGGCGCGATCGGCTTCGCCCAGTTGAGCAGTCCGCCGCGGTCGAGGCGCTTGGGGTGGTTTGCAAGCTGGTCGATGGTGCCGACGTTGAGCACTCTGATCGAGGCGAGCGGAACGTCGAGCATGCTCACGGCCTCGGCGATCGCGACGACCGAGGGGTTGTTCGCCCACACGCCGCCGTCGATGAGGCGGTGTCCATCGACACGCGCGGCAGGGAAGTAGAGCGGTGCCGCCGAGGTCGCCATTGCGATGTCCGCCATCGGGATGCGCCAGTCTCGGGCGAGCCGTGTGTGGTGCGGCGTCTTGAAGATGTGCACGGAGCTTCGTTGAACGTCCCACGCCGGGACGACCAATCGTTTCGTGCTGTCTCCCAGCAGCCTTTCGCCGAGCACCTTCGTCAGGGCAGTGCGCAGCGCGTCGCTGTCGTAGATGGGTGCAGTGAGTTGGCGAGGCCGCCGCCACAGTGGCCGACGCGCAGCCGGGAATACAGCCTCGACCAGTTCTTCGTAGTGCCCCACGATCTCGCGCGGGGCGAGACCGGCACCCAGCGCGAGCGCGATAATCCCACCCGCCGATGTGCCAGCGATCAAGTCGAACGAGTCCTTGATGCTGACGTCGAGGTCCTGTTCAAGGCGCGCAAGCACGTGGGCGGTGAACAGTGCCTTGGCTCCCCCGCCATCGAGGGCGAGGATCTGGAAGCGATCGACGGATGGGGGGCTTGGCTCGATCGTCGTGGATGGATGGTCCTGCGGCCCGGGCATGGAGGCCTGACCCGTCGGCATCTCGCATCCGGGGCCAGTCAAACGATCGACCGCACGATCGACGCCTGGGAAAAGCGTCACGGGGCGTCAACGATCAAGAACTCGATCGCGCCGCTCGTGCGTGTCCTCGATGAAGCAGTACGTGACGGGCTCATCCCGATCAACCCCGCGAAGAACCGCGCCAAGCGCAGCCTGAACCGCAACGCGTTCCGCCTCCAGCCCTCAGAAGAAGCCTCCCCGCGCTCTCACGCGATCCCGGACATGGGCACGCTGACGAAACTCGCTGAATGAACCGTCCCCGGTTTGATGCCGCTTCCTTTCGAGTCTGGAAGGAAGATGATGATCATGCCGAAGAGGATTCCGGAGGAGACGAAGCAGCGCGCTATCCGGCTCGTGCTCGATCACCTCGATGAGTACCCGAACCTCACGACCGCGTGCGAGACGGTGTCGAAGCGGCTCGGTTTCGGCGCTGAGAGCTTGCGCCGGTGGGTGCGGCAGGCGCAGGTCGACGCCGGCGACCGGCAGGGGGTCAGCACGACCGAGTCGGAGCGGATCCGCAAGCTCGAGCGCGAGAACCGCGAGCTGCGTGAGGCCAACGCGATCCTGCGGGACGCGGCGGTTTTCTTCGCCGGGGAGCTCGACCCCCGAAAGCGCTGATCGTCTCGTTCATCGACGAGCAGCGCGCCAAGGGCCGCGCGGTCGAGTCGATCTGCGATGTCCTGCGGGAGCAGGGCGTGCAGGTCGCCGCGCGAACCTATCGGTCCTGGAAGACTGCCCAGCCCAGCAACCGCGATCTGGAGGACGCGGCGGTGATCGACGCGATCCTCGCCGCTCGCGTCGACGAGAACGGGAAGGCGACGCCGGAGTCGATGTATGGCCGGCGGAAGATGACCGCGCTCCTGCGGCGACGCGGTCTGGCCGTGTCGAAGCGGCGCGTGGACCGGCTGATGCGGCAACTCGGCATAGGCGGGCTCGTGCGAGGCAAACGCGTGCGGACGACGATCCCAGATCGGAACGCGCAGCGTGCGCCGGACCTGCTGGAGCGGGACTTCTCCGCCGAGGCACCCAATCGGCGTTGGGTCGCGGACTTCACGTATGTGCGCACCTGGGCCGGGTTCGTCTACGTGGCCTTCGTGATCGACTGCTTCTCCCGGACGATCGTGGGCTGGTATGCCAGCACGAGCAAGACGACCCCGCTGGTGACCACCGCGCTGCGGATGGGTCTCTGGCGGCGCGACCGTGCCGGTCACCCCGCCGGTGACGGGCTCGTGCACCACTCCGACGCCGGCAGCCAGGGCGGATTCAACTGGTCGTCGCAACACCTCGTGATCGTGGAGGTGTCAGATGGTTCGTCGTCAGCAGGCAGCGGATCGGGCGATTCGGCCGAGGCTTCGGTCGCCTGGTCATCCAAAGTTCCAGCGACACGTCGAGGCGGCGTTCTGGGCGGAGATCGCCAATGGACTGTTGCCCATCGAGGCCGCTGCCGTGGTCGGCGTGGCGCAAGCGGTCGGTCAGCGGTGGTTCCGCAACGCTGGCGGCATGCCGCCGTGCGATCTGAAGTTCAAGCCATCAGGGCGCTATCTGTCGTTCGCTGAGCGTGAGGAGATCGCGCTCCTGCGTGCTCGGGGAAGCGGGGTGCGCGAGATCGCCCGGGCTATAGGCCGCGACCCGGGAACGATCTCCCGAGAGCTGCGCCGAAACGCGGCGGTCCGCTACGGAAGTCGCGGGTATCGAGCATCGGTCGCGCAGTGGAAGGCCGACATGGCCGCAAAACGTCCAAAGGTCGCGAAGCTGGTCACGAACGCCCGGCTTCATGCCTACGTCCACGAGCGGCTTTCCGGGCAGATCACGACGTCCGACGGCAAGGTGATCATCGGCCCGGAGCCTCCGCGTTTCACGGGGATCAACAAGCCGCACCGCAAGCACCGCGGGTGGTCGACGGCGTGGAGTCCGGAGCAGATCAGCAACCGGCTCAAGGTCGACTTCCCAGATGATGAGTCCATGCGCATCAGCCATGAGGCGATCTACCAGTCGCTCTACATTCAGGGTCGCGGCGCGCTCAAGCGCGAGCTCGTCTGGTGTCTGCGGACGGGCCGGGCACTGCGCGCACCGCGAGAACGATCACGCCGCAAGACGTGGGCGCACGTCACTCCTGGAACTCTGATCAGCGAACGCCCCGCAGAAGCTGAGGACCGCGCTGTTCCCGGCCATTGGGAATCTCAATGAAGAAGTCAAGCCGTGATCGGGGCGTTGAGGGTGGGTTCGAGGTAATGGGTGTTGTCGCGCAGCATGGCCCAGATGACGTTC
>NZTV01000044.1 GCA_002703245.1 Microbacterium sp. | reverse complement strand
TGGACAGATGCGTGCATCTGTCCGGCCGCCTTTCGAATCGATAGATTGGCGGATATGACGCTCGAGCTTCGAGGGATCACCAAGCGCTTCGGGGCGCTGGTGGCCAACGACCACATCGATCTGGTGGTCGAGCCGGGGGAGATCCACTGCCTCCTCGGCGAGAACGGCGCCGGCAAGAGCACGCTCATGAACGTGCTCTACGGCCTCTATACGGCGGAGGAGGGCGACATCGTCATCGACGGCGAGGTGCAGCACTTCGCCGGTCCAGGTGATGCGATGGCCGCGGGTATCGGCATGGTGCACCAGCACTTCATGCTCATCCCGGTCTTCACCGTCGCCGAGAACGTGATGCTCGGCCACGAGGACACCAACGGCATCGGCGCCCTGGACCTCGACAAGGCCCGCGCCCACGTGAACGAGGTGGCCGCGCGCTTCGGCTTCCAGATCGACCCCGACGCGCTCGTCGGTGACCTCCCGGTCGGCGCCCAGCAGCGGGTCGAGATCATCAAGGCGCTCTCGCGCGACGCGAAGGTGCTCGTCTTCGACGAGCCCACCGCGGTCCTCACGCCCCAGGAGACCGACGAGCTGATGGGCATCATGCGTCAGCTGCGGGACGAGGGCACCTCCATCGTCTTCATCACCCACAAACTGCGTGAGGTCCGCGAAGTGGCGGACCGCATCACGGTCATCCGCCTCGGCAAGGTCGTCGGGGAGGCCGCGCCGACCGCGGACAACGCCGAGCTGGCCTCGCTCATGGTCGGCCGCGCCGTCGAACTGACCGTGCAGAAGGATGCGCCGCACCTGCGCGAGGGAGGGCTCGTCGTCGAGAACCTCCGCGTGGTCGACGACGCCGATCAGATCGTCGTCGACGACGTGAGCTTCTCGGTGCGGCCCGGTGAGGTCCTCGCCATCGCGGGCGTCCAGGGCAACGGTCAGACCGAGCTCACCGAGGCGATCGTCGGCCTCCAGCGCAAGGTGTCGGGCTCGATCGCCCTCGACGGCGATGAGCTGACCGGCAAGACCGTCAAGCAGGTCATCGACAAGGGCGTCGGCTTCGTGCCGGAGGACCGCAAGGTCGAGGGGCTCGTGGGAGAGTTCAGCGTCGCCGACAATCTGATCCTGAACCGTTCCAGCGGCGCCCCGTTCTTCTCCGCCGCCACGCTCAAGCGCGGCGTGCTGCGCGAATTCGCCGAAGAGAAGATCGCCGAGTTCGACATCCGCACGCAGGGCCCCGACCTGGCCGCCGGACGCCTGTCGGGCGGCAACCAGCAGAAGGTCGTGCTCGCGCGCGAGCTCAGCCGCGACCTGAAGCTGTTCGTCGCCTCGCAGCCCACACGCGGCATCGACGTCGGCTCCATCGAGTTCGTCCACAAGCGCATCGTCGCCACGCGCGACGCCGGGGTCCCCGTGATCGTCGTCTCGACCGAGCTCGACGAGGTCTCCGCGCTCGCGGACCGGATCGCCGTCATGTATCGCGGACGCATCGTCGGGATCGTCCCCGGCGACGCTCCGCGCGAAGTCCTCGGCCTGATGATGGCCGGTGAGAAGCCGCCCGTCGAGGCGGCCGATGAGGAGGTCACCGCGTGAGCGGCCAGAGCCCCGAGAGCACCAGTCTCGGCCCCGGCGGGAGCGACCCCGTCCTCACCCGCAGCGCCGCGGGTGAAGCGCCCAGCCCGACACCCGTCGGAGACACCCCGCCGCCGCGTCAGAACCAGGTGATCCGCGAGATCCTCCGCGGCAACATCGTCACCACGCTCCTGGCGGTCGTGCTCGCGATGCTGATCGGTGGTGTCCTCGTCGCCCTCACCGACCCCGACGTCCAGGCCGCCGCCGGGTACTTCTTCGCGCGTCCGCAGGACATGATCATCGCGGTGTGGCAGTCGTTCGCGGGCGCCTACTCGGCCCTGTTCCGCGGAGCGATCTGGAACTACGAGGCCGACACGTTCGTGCGCGCGATCAAGCCGATCACCGACACGCTCAACTTCGCCACACCGCTGATCGCGGCCGGACTCGGCGTGGGCCTGGCCTTCCGCGTGGGCCTGTTCAACATCGGTGCCCGCGGCCAGATGCTCATGGGCATCGCCGCCGCCTGCACGGTGGCCACCACCGTGCAGGCGCCGCTGCTGATCCACCTGCCGCTGACGATCGCGGCGGGCCTGGTCGGCGGCGCGCTCTGGGGCGGCCTGGTCGGATTCCTCAAGGCCCGCACCGGTGCCCACGAGGTGATCCTCACGATCATGCTCAACTTCGTGGCGTTCTACTTCGTGGCCTGGTTGCTGGCCACCCCGGGGTTGCTGCAGCGCCCCGGCGGCACCCAGCCGATCTCCTCTCCGACGCCGGAGACCGCGCAGTTCCCCTCGCTGTTCCCGGCACCCCTGACGGTGAACTGGGGCTTCATCGTCGCGATCGGGGCCACGGTGTTCGTGTGGTGGCTGGTGGAGCGTTCGAGCCTCGGGTTTCGGATGCGCGCGGTCGGTGAGAACCCGTTCGCCGCACGTGCGGCGGGCGTGAACGTCGAGCGGATCATCTTCTACGCCATGGCCTTCGCGGGCGCGCTGGCCGGGTTGGCCGGCGTCAACCAGATCTCCGGCACCATCACCAGTGGCTTCGGCAGCGGTATCGACGCCGGCATCGGGTTCGACGCGATCACCGTCGCGCTGCTGGGCCGGAGCAAGGCCTGGGGCGTGTTCGCCGCGGGCATCCTGTTCGGAGCACTCAAGGCGGGCAGCTTCACCATGCAGGTGTCGGAGGACATCCCCGTCGACATCGTCGTGGTGGTCCAGGCGCTCATCGTGCTGTTCATCGCGGCCCCGCCGCTGATCCGCACGATCTTCTTCCTTCCCAAGGACGACAGCGAAGTCTCGGCGAAGCGACGAGCCCGCCGCGCGGCGAAGGCGGGCGCGGCATGAGCATCGACACCACCGCCTCCGCAACCGGCGACGCGATCACCCGTGAGCGGGTGAAGCAGCGCCACTTCAAGCTGCCCGTCACCCTCGCCGTGGGGACGGCGCTGGTGTGGCTGATGGCGTTCGTCTTCGGGCGGGACGGCGTCAGCACCTACCGCCTCGGCGACCGCACATCCTCCATCGACCTCGGCGACGTCGGCATCCCGACGGCCGCGACGGTCACGGCGTGTGCGATCGTGCTGGCGTTGCTGACGGCATACGCCTTCTGGGCGGTCGCGACCTTCCGCAAGGTCGGCCTGTGGGTGCCGATCGTGTTCGCGATCCTCGCCGTGTTCGCCTTCCTGACCTGGTCCGCCGCTGACGGTCTCGTCCCCGTGACCGGGCTGTTGTTCGGCGCCGTCTCCCTGTCGGTCCCGTTGGTCTTCGGTGCCCTCGGTGGTGTCATCGGCGAGCGGGCGGGAGTCGTGAACGTCGCGATCGAGGCGCAGTTCCTGTTCGCCGCGTTCAGCTCCGCCGTCATCGCGTCGATGACCGGCTCGGTGTTGCTCGGTCTGGTCGCCGCGATGGTCGCCGGGGCGTTGGTCGGGTCGGTGCTGGCGGTCTTCTCGATCAAGTACCTCGTCGAACAGGTCATCATCGGTGTCGTGCTCAACGTGCTCATCATCGGGCTCACGAGCTTCCTGCACGGCGCGTTGCTGACCCCGAACTCGGAGGCACTGAACTCGCCGCCGCGCTTCCCGCGACTGCCCATCCCGTTCCTGTCGGACATCCCGATCCTCGGGCCGGTGGTGTTCAACCAGACCCTGATCGTCTACATCATGTACGTCGCCGTGCCGCTCGTGGCGTGGGGCCTGTACAAGACCCGCTGGGGTCTGCGTCTGCGGGCCGTGGGAGAACACCCGCAGGCCGCGGACACGGTGGGCATCAAGGTGAATCCGACCCGGTTCTGGAACGTCCTTCTCGCCGGCGCGATCGCCGGCATCGGTGGGGCCTACTTCACGCTCGGTTCCGTCGGGTCCTTCGACAAGGAGATGACCGGCGGCCTCGGCTTCATCGCCCTCGCCGCGGTGATCTTCGGCGGGTGGGACCCGGTGCGGGCCACGCTCGCGGCGTTGCTGTTCGGGTTCGCGACCAACCTCGAGACGTTGCTGACGAACCTGGGCTCGCCCATCCCGTCGGAGTTCATGGCGATGCTCCCGTACGTCGTGACGCTGCTGGCCGTGGTCGGGTTCGCCGGTCAGGTGAAGGCCCCGGCGGCATCCGGCAAACCGTACATCAAGGGGTGAGATGACCGACATCGATTGGGATGTGCTGCGCACCGCGGCGGTCGAGGCGATGGAGCGCGCCTACGCGCCCTATTCACGGTTCAAGGTGGGCGCCGCGGCGCTGGTCACCGACGGCCGGATCGTCTCGGGCTGCAACGTCGAGAACGCCTCGTACGGGGTGACCCTGTGCGCCGAGTGCGGGCTCGTGTCCGACCTGCACATGTCCGGCGGGGGAAGCCTGGTCGCGTTCGTGTGCGTCGACGGGGAAGGCCGCACACTCATGCCGTGCGGCCGGTGCCGGCAGTTGCTCTACGAACATGCCATCCCCGGCATGCTGCTCGAGACCGTCTCGGGCATCCGTACCATCGACGACGTGCTGCCCGACGCGTTCGGCCCGCGCGATCTCGCTCCAGAACGCACCACGGAGATGACGTGACCCACGAAAGCACCCCCGCAGCGGTCGAGCCCCATGACGCCGTGGACGTGATCCGCGCCAAGCGGGACGGGGGCGCGATCCCCGAGGACGCATTGCGGTGGATGGTCGACGCCTACACGCGTGGCTATGTCTCCGACGCGCAGATGTCGGCGTTCACGATGGCGGTCCTGCTCAACGGCATGGAACGCGACGAGATCCGGGTGATGACCGACGCGATGATCGCCTCGGGTGAGCGCATGAGCTTCGCCGGGCTCGGCAAGCCGACCGTCGACAAGCACTCGACCGGGGGAGTGGGCGACAAGATCACCCTGCCGCTCGCGCCGCTGGTCGCGTCGTTCGGTGTCGCCGTGCCGCAGCTGTCAGGACGCGGTCTCGGCCACACCGGGGGAACCCTCGACAAGCTCGAGTCCATCCCGGGCTGGCGGGCGGCACTGTCGAACGACGAACTGTTCGCACAGCTGCAGGGTGTCGGCGCGGTCATCTGCGCGGCGGGATCGGGTCTGGCCCCGGCCGACAAGAAGCTCTATGCCCTCCGCGATGTCACCGGCACGGTCGAGGCGATCCCGTTGATCGCGTCGAGCATCATGTCCAAGAAGATCGCCGAGGGCACCGACTCGCTCGTGCTGGACGTGAAGTTCGGCTCGGGGGCGTTCATGCGTGACATCGATCGCGCCCGGGAGCTGGCCCGGACCATGGTCGCTCTGGGCACCGACTCCGGCGTGTCGACCACGGCGCTGTTGACCGATATGAACGCCCCGCTCGGCCTGGCCATCGGCAACGCCAACGAGGTCCGTGAATCGGTCGAGGTGCTTGCCGGCGCAGGCCCCGCCGATGTCGTCGAGCTCACCGTCGCCCTCGCGCGCGAGATGCTCGCCCTCGCCGGTCGACCCGATGCCGACGTCGAGAAGGCGTTGACCGACGGGCGCGCGATGGATGCGTGGCGTGCGATGATCCGCGCACAAGACGGTGACCCCGACGCGGCCCTGCCGTCGCCGAAGGAGACACACGTGGTCACCGCACCCGAGGACGGCCACGTGGCACGACTGGACGCCCTCTCGTTCGGAATCGCCGCGTGGCGCCTGGGTGCCGGCCGGGCCCGTGCACAGGACCCGGTCATCCACGCGGCCGGCATCGATCTGCACGCCAAGCCGGGCGACGTGGTGCGGAAGGGGCAACCGCTGTTCACGCTGCTCGCCGACGACGCCGCGCGTTTCGAGCGCGCACTGGCCGCCGTCGACGGGGCGTGGGAGATCTCCCCGCACGCGCCGGCCACGCATCCGATCGTGCGTGAACGCATCACCGCCTGAACGCCCCTCCCCTCACGCGTCGGCACGCGCTACTGTCGAAACCGCCCATCCAGCCGAGGAGTACGCCCATGCCCATCGAACCCGACGGTGACGCACGCCTGCAGGGCGTTTCGCTCCGCAGCCTGCCGAAGGTGTCGCTGCACGACCACCTCGACGGCGCTCTCCGGCCGGCCACGGTCGTCGAGCTCGCCGACGACATCGATCTCGATCTGCCCGAAGACGACGCCGACGAGCTCGCCGACTGGTTCGCCGACAAGAGCGATTCCGGATCCCTCGTCGACTACCTCAAGACCTTCGACGTGACGACCGCGGTGATGCAGACCCGTGAGGGTCTCACACGTGTCGCCCGGGAGTTCGTCGAGGACCTCGCAGCCGACGGCGTCATCTACGGGGAGGTCCGGTGGGCGCCCGAGCAGCACCTGGCGCGCGGCTTGTCCTTGGACGAGGTCGTCGAAGCCGTGCAGGAGGGCATCGAGGAAGGCGAGGATGCGGCCGAGAGCGCCGGCCACGACATCCGTGTCGGGCAGCTGATCACCGCGATGCGGCACGCCGACCGGTCGCTGGAGATCGCCAAGCTCGCCGTCGAGTGGCGCGGACGTGGCGTGGTCGGCTTCGACATCGCCGGTGCCGAGGATGGGTTCCCGCCCTCGAAGCACCGTGAGGCCTTCGACTACCTCGCATCACGGTTCCTGCCCACCACCGTGCACGCCGGGGAGGCGGCCGGGCTCGATTCGATCCGCTCGGCGCTGATCGACGGGCGCGCGCTGCGTCTGGGCCACGGTGTCCGCCTGGCCGAGGACCTGCGCGTGGTCTCCCGCGAGGGGGAGGAGGTGCAGGTGCAGTTCGGCGAACTGGCGCGCTGGGTGCGCGACCGGGAGATCCCCCTGGAGCTGTCGCCGTCGTCGAACCTGCAGACCGGAGCGATCGCCGCGTGGGGTGAGGAGATCGAGGACCACCCGTTCGACCTGCTCTACCAGCTCGGCTTCGCCGTCACCGTGAACGTCGACAACCGCCTCATGAGCCGCACGTCCCTGACGCGTGAGCTGCACCTGCTCGCCGAGGCGTTCGAGTACGATCTCGCCGACCTGGAGGCGTTCCAGCTGAACGCCGCCGCGGGCGCGTTCCTGACGATCGAGGAGCGCGAAGAGCTCATCGAGCTGATCGCGGAGGGCTTCGAACGCTGACCTGACGGTGAAGGTCACCCGCGGCGGGCGACACCGGGGTGGGAGGCGAGGTAGGCCTCGAACGCCTCGGCCGAGGTCATCTGCGGCGTGTAGCCGAAGTCGCGGATGAGGGAGGCGTTGGCGAGAACAGGCCGATAGCGCAGGAAACGCACCTGCTCGGGGCCGTGATCGGTCAGATGCAGCGCGCGCCCGGTCCACAGGGCGGCCTGCAACAGCCATGCCGGGAGGAAGACGACGGGTTTCCCG
This sequence comes from Microbacterium sp., assembly GCA_002703245.1. Classification (GTDB taxonomy): domain Bacteria; phylum Actinomycetota; class Actinomycetes; order Actinomycetales; family Microbacteriaceae; genus Microbacterium; species Microbacterium aquimaris. The sequence goes on along the minus strand of NZTV01000044.1, from coordinate 4,565 downwards.
AGCCGCCGGGCGATCTCGCGCACCGTCAGCCGACCGGACCCGGCGACGTTGTAGATCCCTGCCGGACCGTCCGTGGCCGCCCGCACCATGGCCGCGGCGACGTCGTCGACCCAGACGAACACGAAGGGGGAGTCCGACCTGGCCACACCCAGCAGGCGCGGGCCGTCCCACAGCGCGGTGATCTGGTTTCGCACCGTCGGGCCGAGGATGGTGCCGATCCGGAAGACGACCTGCTCCAGGTCGGGATGCGTGTCGCGGGCCGCGGCGAGCATCTCCTCGACGAGTCGCTTGTGGCGCGAGTACGGGAACGCGTCGTTGCCGCGGACGGGATCTGTCTCGTGGAGCCACGCCGGGTTGTCGGCGTGGTAGCCGTAGGCGGCGCCTGAGGAGGAGACCACGAGGCGTGCGACACCGGCGGCGACGCACGCGTCGATGACCCGGCGAGACCCCTCCACGTCGACGCGGTACTCGAGGGTGACGTCGCGGCCGGGGTCGACGATCGCGGCGAGGTGGACCACGGCGTCGATCCGGTGCCGCACGAGCAGGGAGGTCACGTCGTCGGTGGTCACGTCGCACCGCTCGAAGACCACTCCGGGTGTGCTCTCGGTGGGCGCGCGGAGGTCGGCGGCGACGACCGCCTCCACATCAGGATGCGCCGCGAGCGCGTGGGTGACCCTCGAGCCGAGGAAGCCGGCTCCTCCCGTGACCAGGACACGCCGACCGCTCACGAGGTCGTCTCCGCGGGCACTCCGCCGTCGCCGCGGCGCGACGCGTCACCTTTGGACGAGCCGGTCCGGCGCTTGGTGTGCCAGGCCCACAGCGAGGCGACCGCCAGGCCGGCGATCATGTCCCAGATCCCCCACCATCCGGCCACGATCGCCATGCCGCCCAGCCCGTCGAAGAAAGCGAAGACGAGACCCAGACCGAGGCCGGCGTTGCGGATGCCGGTCTCGAAGGTCATGGCCTTCCGCTCGGGGGTGGCGAGGCCCCCGACCACGGCGGTGCCGTAGCCGATCGCCAGTGCGACGGCGTCGTGGATCGTCACGACCAGCACGATGATGCCGAGGAACATGACGAAGATCGACCAGTTGCCCGCGAGCGCCCCCACGATGAACCCCATGAGGGCGATGAGGGAGAACCACTTCACGAACGGCTGCACACGCGCTGCGAAGCGGGGGAATCTCGCGCGAAGGGCCAGACCGACCAGGAACGGCAGTCCGATGATGAGGAAGATGTCCAGCAGCATCTGCCAGGCATCCAGCGAGATGATCTCCAACAGCTCGCGGGCCGTGGGGTGCAACGACCCCCAGAACGCGATCGACAGCGGCATGGCGACGATGTAGACGAGGTTGCCGACCGCCGTCATCGACACCGACAGGGCGACGTTGCCGCCGGAACGGTGGGTGAGGACCTGGGAGATGTTCCCCGGCGGGCAGCAGGCGACGAGGATCATCCCGAGCGCCATGGATGCGCTGACGGGGAGGATGAGGGTCAGGCCGAACGTGACCGCGGGTAGGATCACCAACTGCGCGAGGATCGCGATGAGGAAAGGCTTCGGCTTTCTCGCGACGATCTTGAAGTCGGACGGTGCCGTGTCCAGCGCGATGCCCAGCATGATCAGTCCGAGCACGACGTTGAGGATCAGGATGGTGCCCGGCGTGAAGTTCAGCAGCACATCGTCGGGGTTCATGCCCGCACCTCCGCGTCATCCGGCGTCGTCGGCGTGGTCGGCGGTGCGGCGGTGGGTCCGTTCCGGCGCCGTCGGGGGCGGGCACCGTGTCGGCGGCGCGTCCGGGAACCTTCGGCGGATGCGTCGTCGCCGAGCGCCTCGGTGGCTTCGCGCACGGCGCGGCGGTAGGCGTCCTTGTTGACGTAGTACGACATGCGCTCGAGGGCGAGATAGTGGTAGCCGCCGGTCAGATCCGGCCAGGGCCCGGTGGCGACGCGCCGCCGGAAGGCCGCGGCCCGCTCGGGGTGATGCTCCTGCGCGGCGAGGTATGTCGCGATCAGCTCCGCCTGCTCGTAGCGGCCCTGCCATCCGATCCCCGAGGCTTCGATCATCCCCATCACGTACAGCCCGTTGAAGGACGGGGGGAACACGTTGAGGAAGAGCTCGGGGCTGGTCCCGGTCCAATTCAGGTCGTCCCGATCCACGAACGGGTAGTCGAGGGTGTAGCCGGTTGCCAGGAGGACCGTGTCGTACTCTTCGTCGGTACCGTCGCGGAAGTGCACCGTGTGTCCGTCGAACCGGTCGATGTCGGGCCGGATGCGCAGGTCCCCCTGCCCGAGATGGTTCAGGATCAGCGTGTTGACGATCGGATGCGACTCGTAGAGGCGGTAGTCCGGTTTCGGGAAACCGAACGAGACGGGGTCCCCGGTGAAGGCCTTCAGCACACGCGTGTCGACGATCTGCTTCAGTCGCGCCGGGAGGGGGCGCCCCTGGTTGAGGGTGTCGGAGGGTTTGCCGAACAGGTACCGCGGCACGAAGTAGTACCCGCGGCGCACACTCATGTCGACCGACGCAGCGTGATGCACGGCGTCGACGGCGATGTCGCACCCGGAGTTCCCGGCGCCGACGATCAGCCCCCGCCTGCCGGTGAGCTGTGTGGCGCGTTTGTAGGCGCTGGTGTGCATGATCTCGCCGGAGAACGCGCCGCGGAAGGTCGGCACGTTCGGTTCGGCGAGTGTGCCGTTGGCGATGATCACGCCGTCGTAGGTGGTCGTGGTCGCACCCTCGGGCCCGTCGGCGTGCAACAGCCAACGCCCGCCGTCACGTTCGAGGCGGGTCACGGCGGTGTGGAACCGGAACGACCCGGTCAGCCCGAAGTGCGTGGCGAAGTCGTCGAAGTATCGCTTCAGGGTGCGGTGGCCGGGGTAGTCCGCGGTGGAGTCCATCGGGAACTCCGCGAACTGCGTGGTGGTGCGGGACGAGATCAGGTGGGCCGACTCATACATCGTCGAGCGCGGGTTGTCGATGTCCCACAGGCCGCCGACGCCGCCGGCGGCCTCGTATCCGTCGAAGGGGATGCCGGCCTTCTGCAGCGCGCGCGCCGCAGAAAGACCGGAAGGGCCGGCGCCGATGACGGCATACCGGCGCGAAGAGGGGCTTCGGTGCTCCATGGAACCTCGCACGTCGTCGTGGAGTGTCCGTCGGGCGGCGGACGCACAGAAGCCTATGCGTTAACGTCCGTTCACCGAAACACCCACGACGACGTGGCGAGGAATCAGGCCTGCGCCTGGCGCGCCTCCACGAGGGACCGGACACGGTCGAACAGCGGGTGCGCGGGGTCGAGCCCGGTGACCTCGGCGGTGAAGGTCGACGCATCCCGCTCGGACAGCATCCGCGCCATGTCGACCGACTGCGCGTCCTCCGGGTCGTGGAAGGCCAGGGCGGCGCCGATCGCGCTTTCCAGACCCGAGGTGGGAAGGCCCCGCTCGGCGGCTTCGGCCGCAGGCCCGATGAACCGCTCGTGCCGCGACAGTTTGCGCAACGGCTGACGCCCGACGCGCCACACCGTGTCGGGCAGTGCGGGGTTGCGGAACCTGCCGATGATGGTGGCACGGTAGTCGGCCAGATCGGCGGGGGCGAACTCGTGCTTGGCGAGCAGGATCCCCGAGGTCTCCTCGAGGGCTTTGGCGACGGCGGCCTCGATCTGCGGGTCGGCGAGCGCATCGGAGATCTTCTCGATGCCCGCCTGGGCACCGAAGTACGCCGTGGCGGCGTGACCGGTGTTGACGGTGAAGAGCTTGCGTTCGATGTAGGGGGAGAGATCGTCGACGAAGTGCGCGCCCGGGATGTGCGGGACGGCTCCGCCGAACGGGCCGCGTTCGATCGCCCACTCGAAGAACGGCTCGACGGTCACATCGATGCCGCCGCCTTCGGGTTGGCCCGGCACGATCCGATCGACGGCGGTGTTGGCGAAGATCGCCCGTGGTGCGAGCTGAGCCCACGCGTCGCCTGCGGCGGCGACGATCTCGTCGCGCAGGAGATGGGTGGCGTTGATGGCGTTCTCGCACGCCATCACCTGCAGCGCAGGCAGGGAGGCATCGCGGGCGGTCAGCGCGGCGACGATGTGCGGCGCGACGAAACGGAGGATCGTCGGCCCGACTGCGGTGGTGACCACGTCGGCGTCGGCGATCTCGGCGACGACCCGCTCGGGGTCGGTCTGGCTGTTGACCGCGCGGAAACCCGTGACGGTTAGGTCGCGGCCGCCGTCGCCCACCTCGTGCACCGTGTACTCCGACACGGCGTTGATCGCATCGACGAGCGGGGCGGCGACGTCGGAGAAGACGACCTCGTACCCGGCCTCGTGCAGCAACAGACCGACGAAGCCGCGTCCGATGTTGCCGGCGCCGAAGTGGACGGCCTTCATGACGCGGTCGCCTCGCTGACGACCTGGTAGATCTCCTCCGGCGTCTGCAACGCCTTCAGCCGGGCCACGTCGTCCTCCTCGGAGAAGAGGATCGCGATCTGCGACAGGATCTCCAGGTGCTCGTCGCCCTTGCCGGCGATGCCGATGACGAACGTGACCTGCTCGCCGTCCCAGTCGACGCCGCCGTCGTAG
>NZTV01000043.1 GCA_002703245.1 Microbacterium sp. | reverse complement strand
GTCCACGACTAAGCGTCGCGGACCATGACGATCCCCGAATCACCGCGGAATCACGCGGTTAGATCAACATCCCATCCACACGTTTTGGCCTATAACCCGCGGGCGGACCCGGACCACCGCGCCCAGGCCGATCAGGACGGCGAGGCTCCCCCAGCCGAGGACGACCTGGACGGCCGGCCCGATGACCACGGCCGGCGTCAGCCCCGTGCGCAACGGCACGTCGGCGACCATCGCCCCCGCGACATCGGTCGGCAGCGCCTCGACGGTCGCACCGGAGGGATCGATGATCTGGCTCGTCCCCACGGTCGACAGGTTGACCACGGAGCGCCCCGTCTCGATCGCGCGCATCCGGGCGAAGGCGAGCTGCTGGAGGTTCTCATCGGTGTCGCGGAAGTCCGCGTTGTTGGTCTGCAGGACGTACACCTCGGCGCCATCACGGGCGCCGGTCCAGATCACGTCGTCGTAGATGACGTCGAAGCAGATCGCCAGGCCCACCCCCACGCCGTCGACGTCGAAGAAGGGCGCATTCGACCCCGGCGTGTACTCGCGCTGGATGAGACCGATCAGATCCGGCACGATGGCCTCGAAGAACCACCGATCCGGGACGTACTCCCCCATCGGAACCGGATTGACCTTATCGTGCAGTTGCTCGGCACCGTTCTGCGCGGTCCAAAGGATCGAGGTGTTGAACACGTCGTCGCCACGCTCGGTCGCGGCGTTCACGATGAGCGGTGCGTCGGCGCGGGCGCTGAGTTCGTCCAGTGCCGCCGCCGTCGCCGGATCCTGCAGGGGGTCGTAGCCGATACCCCCCTCGGGCCACACGAGCACGTCGAGGTCGTCGTCGAGGATCGGCTCAGACGCCTCCAACTGGGCGTTCAGAACCTCGTACGGCTCCCGCTCGTCGAAGTACGCCGACGGGCCGTTCCCCTGGACCGCTCCCACTCGCCACGTGCCGGCCGCGGTGGTCGGGAACGCCGGGACGACGAGCAGTAACGCGGCTGCCACCGCAGCGGGGAGAGCGGTGCGCACATCGCGGAACCCTCCGACGCGCACCGCTTCGATCACGGCGGCCGTGAAGACGACCATGAAGAAGGTCAAACCGCTCACGCCCACCCATGAGGCCACGTGGGCCAGAGGACTCTCGGACTGACTCATGCCGATGCGACCCCACGGGAACCCGGTGTAGGGCCACGAGCCCATGAACTGCTCCCGCATGGTCCACACGCCGCCGATGAGCACGGGAAGTCCGATGAGACGTGCCCAGCGCGACGGCCAGATCCGGGGGAACCAGCGATAGGCCAGGGTGAGCAGAATCGATCCGAGCGCCATGAACAGCGTCTCGATGCCCGCCAGCGCGAACCACGGGATGACGCCGAGGTATCGGGTGATCCACACGATGTGGATCAGGTAGAACGAGGCGCCGAAGACGAAACCGACCAGGAGGGCGCCGCCCACGCTCCGTCCGATGAGGGAGACCAGCGCGAAGCCCACGCCGACGAAGGCCAACGGCCACCACCCGATGTCGGGATACGCCGCATCCAACACGGCACCTCCCACGAGCGAGGCGAGCACCGCCGCCCACAGCGGCAGGACGGGCCGGGGGGCGGGGGCGAGACTCACCCGTCCAGCCTAATCCGGCGGCACCTGCACGGACGCGGCGAGCGGCTCAGACCGAGCTGTAGGCGACGATGCCGCGGCGCACGGATTCCAGAGCCTGCCGGGCCGTGCGCGCCAGCTCGGGTTGCGCCACCAGCGACAGTTGATCCAGCAGGTCGATCGTCTGCTTGGTCCACCGCACGAAGTCGCCGGCCGCCATGTCGGCTTCGGCCAACACAGTGTCCAAGGGCAGACCGCGGGCCCAGCCGTGCATCGCCGTCGAGAGGTTCGCGGAGGGCGGCTCGGAGCCGGGGAGCCGGTGTTCGGTCTCGAGATCGTCGAGACGCTGCCACAGATCGGTGGTCTTCTCGAGGGCGATCCGGAACGCCCCGCGCGGAAGCCTGCGGTCCCCGTACCCACCGTCGTCGCGCCGTGGCTCGTACACCAGCGCGCATGCGATCGCGGCCAACGACGGCGCGTCCAGGACATTCCACAGTCGCAACCGCAGGCTTTCGGCGACGAGCAGATCGCGTTCGCCGTAGATCCGCTTCATCGTGCGCCCGTGGGCGGTGAGCGTGGTGTCGCCGTCGTCGGACACCTGCACGTAGCCGACCTCGTCGAGGACGTCGACGACGCGATCGAAGATCCTCGCCACGGTACCGGTACGGGATTCGATCTGGCCACGCAGTTTCCGCACCGTGCGATCGAGCTTGTGGTACCTCTCGGCCCACCGGGCGTGCCGCTCACGGTCCGGGCATTCGTGGCTCGGGTGACGTCGCATTCGATTGCGCAGCGACTGGATCTGACGCTGTCGCGCGTCGCGCGTCGCCCGTCCTGCCGTGACGTCCTTGCGGTTGATCTTCTCGATGTCGCTGAGTTCGCGGCGGATGGCGGCGTACTCGACGAAGTCGCCTCGATCGCACGTCATCGCCTCGGTGTAGCCCGCCAACGACTCCTCGGCGTCCTTGACCTGCCGAGCGAGACCCACCACGCCACGGTCGGCTTGGAACTGCGCGAAGGAGGACTGGAGGATCTCCCGTGCCCGGTCACGCCCGAACCGGTCGATGAGGTTGACCGCCATATTGTATGTCGGACGGAAACTGGAGTTCAGCGGGTAGGTGCGGCGGGAGGCGAGAGCGGCGACGGCCTGGGGGTCCACACCTTCGGTCCACTGCACGACGGCGTGACCTTCGACGTCGATCCCCCGGCGCCCGGCACGGCCGGTCAGCTGCGTGTACTCACCCGAGGTGATGGCCACTCGGGCCTCCCCGTTGAACTTCTCCAGCTTCTCCAGCACCACCGTGCGCGCGGGCATGTTGATGCCGAGGGCGAGGGTCTCGGTGGCGAAGACCGCCTTGACCAGTTTGCGCTGGAACAGCTCCTCGACGATCTCCTTGAAGGCGGGGAGCAGCCCGGCGTGGTGGGCCGCGACACCCCGTTCGAGGTTGTCCTTCCACTCCCAATAGCCGAGGACGCCGAGGTCCTCCTCGACGAGGTTGCGCGTGCGCTCCTCGACGATCTCCCGGATCAGGGCCCGTTCCTCAGGCGAAGTCAGCCGAACACCGGAGCGCCGCACCTGGATGACGGCCTGGTCGCATCCCGCCCTGCTGAAGATGAAGAAGATCGCCGGCAGGAGGTTGGCCCGACGGAGCAACTCGACCACATCTGGTCTGTTCAGTCGCTCGATGCGTTGCGGCTGCCCCGCCCGCTGCGGACGTCGTCCGCCGCGATGCGGGCGTCGGCCCCCGCCGCCGCGGCGTCCGCTGTCGTAGCCGCCGCGGGCAGAGCGGATCCGCAGCAGCTCCTGGTTGACCTGTGCGGTCGCGACCCCGGCACGGTCGTCGAACAACGGCAGCAGGTCGCCGCGGACGAGCACATGTTGTTCCAAGGGGACCGGGCGCGTCTCCGACACGATGATCTCGGTGTCACCGCGCACCGCGTCCAGCCAGTCTCCGAACTCCTCCGCGTTCGACACCGTCGCCGACAGGGCGATCAGTCGGACCGAGGGTGGGAGATGGATGATCACCTCTTCCCACACCGCGCCGCGGAAGCGGTCGGCAAGGTAATGCACTTCGTCCATCACGACGAAGCGGAGCCCCTGCAACGCGGGTGAGTCGGCGTAGAGCATGTTCCGCAGCACCTCGGTGGTCATCACCACGATGCGCGCGGAGGCGTTGATGTTGGTGTCGCCGGTGAGCAGGCCGACCTCATCCGGGCCGTAGACCTCGACGAGTTCTCGGAACTTCTGATTCGACAGCGCCTTCATCGGCGTCGTGTAAAACGCCTTCTCTCCCGCGGTGGACATGGCCAGGTGGATGCCGAACTCGCCCACGATGGTCTTTCCCGCGCCGGTGGGGGCCGCCACCAGCACGCTGCGACCGCCCTCGAGCGCGTGGCACCCGGCGATCTGGAACGGGTCGAGGTCGAACCGTTGGCCGGCGGCGAACTCGCGGGTGCGCGGGTGCTCGCGCTCCTCGTTGGCACGTGCGAAGCGCTCGGCGGGTGACAGCGTCACGTGGTGTTCCCTTCGGCGAGGAGCTTCTCCTCGCGCTTGCGGCGGCGCCGATCGAAGAACAGCGAGACCAGGGCCGCCGCGAAGAAGAGCACCGACAAGATCCCGGCGAGCAGGATCATCGACACGACGTCGGCACCGGGCGTGGCGACCGCGGCGAATATCGTCGCCACGAGGACAGCCACGCGCCACCCCTTCAGGATGTCCCGGCCCGTCATCACGCCGGCGAGGTTCAACGCCACCAGGAAGACGGGCAGCACGAAGGCGACACCCACGACGATGACGAGTTTGAAGACGAAGTCGTAGTAGAACTTCGCATCGTAGAAGGATGCACCGCCCTCGGGGACGAAGGTGGCCATGATCTCGACGATGTGCGGCATGACGGCCAAGCCCGTCCAGCATCCGGCGAAGAACAACGGGATCGCCGCGGCCATGAACCCGAACGTGTACTGGACCTCTTTGCGGGTCAGGCCCGGCATGACGAAGGCCCAGATCTGCCACAACCACACCGGGGCGGACAGCAGGAGCCCGATGGCGAAGGCCATACGGAGACGGAGGTCGAACGCGGAGGTGACGGTACTGAACATCAGCTCCACCTCGATCTGGTCACCCCGATCCTCGGCGATGACCCGGATCGGTTCGGTGATCAGATAGATGACGAAGTCAGTGATGAAGAACGAGACCACCATGCCCACCAGGAGCGCGGCGGCCGCGATCATCAAGCGCTTGCGCAACTCGACCAGGTGTTGGCCGAGCGACATGCGGCGGTCTCCCCGTGCCGTCTTCGCACCCTTGGCCGCGGGGGTCTCGGTCGCCACCGATCAGGGTTTCGGGTCGGATGTCCCGCCCGCGTTCGACGTCGACGAGGACTCGGCGGTCGGCGTCGCCGCGTCGGTGGCATTGGCGTTCTTGGGCGTGTCCTCCTCCTTCATCGCCTTCATCTCGCCACGGAAGACACGGGCGGACTGGCCGACACTCTTGGCGAGGGCGGGCAGCTTCGCGGCACCGAACAGCAACAGGATGACCGCAAGGATCAGCAGCAGGTGCCATGGGCTGAATGCGTTAGCCATGAGGAAGACTCCAGATCGTTGACCTTCGCCCAGTCTACCCGCGCGTCCGTCGCCCGGAGCGGAACGCCTCGGCGGCGGGTCTCACGCCTCGCCGTACAGCTCCAGCGCGCAACGCGCCCAATCCGCGGCGGCCCTCCGCGCCCCTTCCGGTTCGAGGATCTCGAGGTCGCCGCCGAGCTTGGCGACCAGGCGCCGCAGACTGTTCTCATCGGCCACCCGCATCGTCGCGGTGGTCCTCCCCTTCTCGGTCTCGGTGTCGGCGCGCGCCAGGTAGTCACCGAGCAACGGTGCCGAGCTCGCCGGGAACCGGATGCGCACCGTGAGCTCGTCGGTGCCGTCGGCGAACCAGTCCGGCACCGGCTCGGTCGCGTGCGAGACCGGCAGGTCGGTGATCCGGATGTCGCTGACACGGTCCAGGTGGAAGGTGCGCATGGCCTCGCGCAGGTGGCACCACCCCTGCAGGTACCACTGCCCGTCGGCGATGCTGACCTTCACGGGGTCGACGGTGCGGGTCGTGGCCGGAGCGTCCGGAGCCTTGTAGGTGAAGGCCACCGCACGGCCGACCCGCAGCGCCTCCGCGACACGGTCGCGCACGTCGTCCACGGGCGCCGGGGCGACGATGAGGTCGGCGGGCACGCCGGAGACGCCGCGCGAGAGCTTGGCGAGCAGGCCCGCGAACAGGTCGCTGTCTCCGACCCCGGGGATGCCGCGCGCGAGCTGCAGTCCGGCCAGGAGCGCCGCGGCTTCGCGGGCGGTCAGACGCGGCGTGCGCTCGAGCGCGACCGAGTGGGTGATCACGATGCGGTCGTCGCGGTCCAGCAGATCCCAGTCGATGTCGAACAGGTCATTGGCCATCTGCCAGAACCCGCCGTCGCCGGGCAGCCCGATGACGGTGAGCTTCTCGACCATGGCGCGCATCTGTTCGGGGGTGACGTCGAACTCTTCCGCCGCTTCCGCGACCGACACCTCGCCCTTGCCGATCAGGTACGGGACGAGTTGGAGGAGCAACGCGGCGCGATCGGTGGCCACCAGGGGTCTGCGCGACACGCTCACGATTCCGCCTCGTGACGCGCGAGCGCTCCACGGAGCCGGCCGACCACCGCATCCCGCAACGGCGCCGGTTCGACCACGCGCACCTCCGGGCCGTACGAGGCCAGTTCATCGGCGAAGATGTGCAGGTCCACGAACGGGACGCGCAACCCCTGCTCCGCCTTCCTGGCGCGGCGCGTCAGCCGGAGGGACGCCTCGGTGCCGGGCTCGACCTCGAGGAGGGCGATGTTCCGCGCCGCGACCTCCTGCAGTCCGGACAGCGCCCGCTCCCCCGCGCCCACGCGCAGTGCCGCATCGAAATGTTCTCGGGTGGCGGTGACCGCGCCGACGATGCGCGAGAGCAGGAACGTCCGTTCCTGCTCGACACCGAGGTCGTGCGCGAGGACATGCCATCGCCCCTCGTATTCGACGAGGGCGAGCGGACGCACACGCCGCGTGCGGGGGGCCCCTTCGCCCGGCTTGAGGTAGGGGAAGGTCACCACGCGCGCGTGCTCGATCGCCTGCTGCAGGGGGCCGAACGCCGCATCGCTCGTACGCAGCCGTGGGGCGAACCCCTGGATCGGCGCATCCATCGGGATACCGAGGGCGCGGATCTTGCGCAGCCCGGCGCGCGCCTCGACCGACATCGAACTCTCGCTCCAGGCGCTTCCCGCCAGCGTCAGCAACGCCAGCTCCGCAGGCGAGAACTCGAGGTCGTCCGGGAGGGTGTATTCGGCGGCCGGTACCCGGTAGCGTGCCTCCCGCAGGTCGTCGGGGTCGGCCCAGTCGCCGATCGTCTCGATGGGGACGCCGAGCGCGCGCAGGTTCTCCTTGTCGCGCTCGAACATCTTCTCCAGGGCGTCCTTGCCCGCGCCGGCCTCGCGCTGCTCACGATAGCCGCTCACGTTGGCGAGGATCGTGTCCTTGGTGAGGCCCTGATCGGTGGCCGTCAGCGCGACCACCAGGTTGACCAGTCGCTCTTCGGGCGGGGTCTTCACGGATGCGGTGGCCACGTCGCCAAGTCTAGGCAGACCACGCGACGAAGGGCGTTCAGGATGCCTCGTCGACGCCGAGGATGTCGATGACGAACACGAGGGTCGACCCCGCCGGAATGGAGCCGCTGGCCTGGTCGCCGTAGCCCTGATCGGGCGGGATGACGGCGAGCACCTGGGAGCCGACGGTCTGGCCCTCCAGCGCGGCGGCGAAACCGGGGACGACCTGGTCGAGCGAAAGCGCCGCCGGAGACGCGTCCCACGTGGTGTCGAAGACCTCACGTTCGGCCCACGTCAGACCGGTGTACTGCACACGCACCGTGTCGCCGGGCTCGACGACGTCGCCGTCGCCTTCGATGAGGGTCTGCACGACGAGGTCCTCCGGCGCGGTCGCGTCGGGGATGATGACGCCCGGGCGGCCGTCGGGGGCACGCACGACCGTGGGCATCCCGAGGCTCGAGTTGTAGCGAAGCTCGCCCTCCGCCTGCGGCAGGTAGACCTTCCGCACATCGACGACGGCGAGCATCGACTCGTCCTCCGCGAGACCGGCTTGCGCGGCGTAGTCGGGGTTGATCCCGTCCGCAGGAAGCCCGACGACGACACGTGAACCCGCCTGCGCGCACAGGAGGGCCTCCGACAGGCCCGGCAGCGCACTGACGATGTTCTCCATCGAGAAGACGTTCGACAGGTCTCCGTCATAGGCCGTGGTCGCGAAGAGCTCGCCACTGTCGCCCGCGTAGAAGGCGTAGTCCATGACCAGAAGCTGGGAGTCGGTGGACAGCTCCGGCCCGTCGCCGTCGGTGAGGTGGTCCACGAGCACCTCGTCGACGTGGAACGGTGTGTAGACATCGACCCGCGGCTCGGCGGCGGTGCCGCCCTCGACCGTCACGAGCGACGCGAGGGCATCCGAGTCGCCCTCCACGCAGGGGGCGGGAGCGGCTTCGACGGTGCAGCCGACGAGGCCGACGGAGGTCAGTCCGACAAGGGCGAGGGCAGCGGAGATCTTGCGCACCGGTTCATCCTAGGCGGTCGTCGTGTCGTCGTCGTCTTCGCGCGCCGAGGCCATCCGCGCACCGGCGGCGGCCCGCTGGGCCTCCCGCACACGCTTGCGGAGATTCTTGTCTGTGATCTCCCGATCGCCGACCGCGCCGGGGGTCCACAGCTCCACGTCGTCGTCCGAGTAGCTCGACTTCGACGCGCGACGCTTCTGCTCGGGCGCGACCGCACCGGGCGCCAGGCGGCGCGCCCACACGAGGAACCCGGTGTGCGCGACCATCCGGTGGTCGGGGCGGACCGCGAGCCCCTCGACGTGCCAGCCGCGGACCATCGTCTCGTTCGCATCCGGCTCGGTGAACAGCCCCGTGCCACGGATGTACTCCGCGACCCGGCTCAGCTGTGTCGCCGTGGCGACGTAGCAGACCACGACGCCCCCCGGTGTCAGCGCGTCGGCGACGACGTCGATGCACTCCCACGGGGCAAGCATGTCAAGCACGACGCGATCGATCGACCCGGGCTCGACGGCCGCGGGAAGGGCTTCGGCGAGATCGCCGAGCTCGATACGCCAGTTCCCGGGTGATCGTCCGAGGAAGGTCTCCACGTTCGCCCGTGCGACGTCCGCGAACTCCTCACGCCGCTCGAACGACACCAGGGAACCGGCCTCACCGATCGCCCGCAGCAACCACATCGAGAGCGCGCCGGATCCGACCCCCGCCTCGACGACGCGCGCGCCCGGGAACACATCCGCCTCCGCGAGGATCTGCGCGGCGTCCTTCGGGTACACGATCGCCGCGCCGCGTGGCATGGACATGACGAAATCCCGCAGCAGGGGGCGCAGCGCGAGGTATTCGTGCCCGCCGCTGCCGGCGACGACCGATCCGTCGGGCTGGCCGATCAGCGACGAGTGTCGCAGCACGCCGTGATGGGTGTGCAGCTCGCCGTCCTCCCGCAGGGTGATGGTGTGCAGACGCCCCTTCGGGCCGGTCAGCTGGACGCGGTCGCCGACCCGGAACGGGCCGCTCGGACGTGCGGTGGTCATCGGTTCTCCGGGGTCGTGCGATGCGCGGCGTGGAGCGCCGCGAGGTCGTCGGGGGTGCGATCGGCCAGTGTCGGCCACAATTCGTGGGCACCGGCACCTTCGAGAGACACCATGAGCGGCACCCCGAGGGTCACCGCCCCGGACGCCGCCCCGGCGCGTACGCCGGTCGGCGAGTCCTCGATGGCGACGGCTTCGGCGGACGAGACCCCCAACGCCTCGCATGCCTGCAGATACGGATCGGGGTAGGGCTTGGGGCGGGCGACGTCGTCTCCGCCGACGACCACATCGAACGCGTCGAACCCGATCAACGAGGTCACATGATCGGCCATCCGCCGCATCGACATCGTCACGAGCGCCGTCTTCAGCCCCGCGTCGCGCAGGGCGCGCAGCAGTTCACGGGCACCGGGCCGGAACGGCACGCCCTTGGTCGACAACTGCGTCATGACATCGGCGGTGAGGTGGTCGACGATGTCTTTCCTGCTCATCCGGACGCCCGCGGACTGGAGGATGCCCGCCGAGTCCTCCAGCGCGAGCCCGACCAGCTGGAGGGCTTGTTCGTGCGACCATGTGCCGCCGTAGCTCTCGATCAGCGGGGTCTCGGCGGCCATCCAGTAGGGCTCGGTGTCGACGAGGGTTCCGTCCATGTCCCACAGGACGGCGGAGAAAGGCGGGGAACTCACCCGCCCATGCTACGCACCCCGGCGCGGGTCGTCCGCGCCGGTGCCGCGCCGCGCGCATCCGGTGCAACGCCGGGACGGGTGGGGCGTGCCTATCCTGGAGGGACCGATCGGGGAGGTTGTGTGGACGCACTGGGACGCCGGGTACTGGTCGCCGCGTTCGACGGATGGAACGATGCCGGCGAGGCCGCCTCCGCCGCGCTCGCGCACCTCAAGGAGACCGGGGCGTATGAGCCGGTGTTCTCCGTCGACCCGGAGCTGTACTTCGACTATCAGTACACCCGTCCTCAGCTGGTCGCCGATGCCGAAGGACGGCGACGACTGACCTGGCCGGAGGCCACGGTCCTGCGCCCGACCCGGCCGCAGGGGGAGACCGAACTGTGGTTGCTCGGGGGCGTCGAGCCGGCCCGGGCGTGGCAGGCCTTCAGCGCCGAGCTCGTCGATGTGGCCCTCCGGGAGGACGTCACCGGGTTCGTGTCCCTCGGGTCGATGATGTCGGATGTGCCCCACACGCGCCCGATCTCGGTCTTCGCCGGCAGCGAGAACGATCACGTCCGCGGTTCGCTGGGCCTCGAGCGCGGGAGCTACGAAGGTCCCGTCGGCATCCTGTCGGTGCTGTCCTCCGCCGCGGACGCCGCAGGGATCCCCACGGCGAGTCTGTGGGCGAGCGTGCCCCACTACGTCGCGGGGCACACGCCCTCCCCCAAGGCGACCCTCGCTCTGCTGGACCGACTGGAATCACTCACCGGTATCCCGATGGACCGCGGTCACCTCGTGACCGAGGCGATCGCGTGGGAGACGACCATCGACGCGGCGGCAGCCGACGACGAGGAGATGTCGGAATACATCCGTCAGCTCGAGGAGAACCGCGACACCGTGGACTCCCCCGAAGCCTCCGGCGACGCGATCGCGCAGGAGTTCGAGCAATACCTCCGACGTCGCGGAGACGGCCCCTCCAAGCCGGGTCGCGACGACCGACGGTGACCGTCCCGATCAGTACGCGTCGATGACGCCCAGGCCCGATCAGTACGCGTCGATGACGCCCAGGCTCAGCAGCACGATGACGACCGTGCCGAGGGCCACGCGATAGACGACGAACGGCAGGAAGCTGTGCTGGGAGATCCAGCGCATGAAGAAGGCGATCACCGCGAGGGCCACGACGAAGGCGACCACCGTAGCCAGCGCCGTCTCTCCGAGCGAGAACACACCCGGCTCGTCCCAACTCTTGAACAACTGGTAGAAGCCGCTGCCGAACACGGCCGGGATGGCCAGGAGGAACGCGTAGCGTGCGGCTGCGGCACGCTCATAGCCCATGAACAGACCGGCCGTGATGGTGCCACCGGACCGTGAGACGCCCGGGATGAGGGCGAGGCTCTGCGCGAATCCGTAAACGACACCGTGACCCACGGTGAGATCCTTCAACTTCCGCTTCTTCGCACCGACGTGGTCGGCGATGCCCAGCAGGACGCCGAAGAAGATCAGCATCGCCGCAATGATCCACAGCGACCGGAATGTCGTCTCGATCTGGTCCTGGAACAACAGGCCCAGGACGACGATGGGGATGCTTCCGACGATGATCAGCCACCCCATGCGGGCGTCCGGGTCACTGCGCGGGATCCGCCCGCCCAGCGCCAGGAACCAGTTCTTGATGATCCGCACGATGTCGCGCCAGAAGAAGACCACGACAGCGGCCTCGGTGCCGATCTGGGTGATGGCGGTGAAGGCCGCGCCGGGGTCCTGCGCGGTGGGGAGGAACTCGCCGAGGATGCGCAGGTGCGCGCTGGAGGACACGGGCAGGAACTCCGTGAGTCCCTGCACGAGACCGAGCACGATCGCCTCGAGCAGTTGCATGGGTCGCCTTTCGGTGAGGTCAGCAGGTGCGCAGCAGGTCGCCGAGCACGCGCCGGCCGAACACGAGGGATTCGACCGGCACCCGTTCGTCGACACCGTGGAACATTCCGGTGAAGTCGAGGTCGGCGGGAAGTCGCAGCGGTGCGAACCCGTATCCGGCGATCCCCAGGGCCGCGAGTGCTTTGTTGTCGGTGCCGCCGCCCATCAGGTACGGGATCACCGGGACGCCTGGATCGTGGCGACCGAGGGCGGCGACCATCGCATCGACGAGGTCACCCGAGAACGGCACCTCCAACCCGATGTCGGTGTGGACCACTTCGATGGCGACGTCCTCTCCGACGATGCGTCGGATGTCCGCGAGGGCGGCTTCCTCGGTGCCCGGAAGGACCCGGACGTCGATGAGCGCCTCGGCCCGATCCGGGATCACGTTGTGTTTGTAGCCGGCGGTCAGTCCCGTCGGGTTGGTCGTGGTACGCAACGTCGAGCGCAGGAATCCTGCCGCCGCGCCGGTGCGCAGCGCCAGGGCGTCCGGCCGCTCCCCCGCCGCACCGGTGAGATCGCCGAGCATGCGGGTGAACTCCCGCGTGGTGGGTGTCAGATCGACGGGCCACTCGGTGCGTCCGAGTGCGGCCACCGCTTCGCCGAGTCGTGTCACCGCGTTGTCGTCATGCACGCTGGAACCGTGGCCCGCCCGCCCCGTGGCGACCAACCGGATCCACACCAACGCCTTCTCGCCCACCTGCAGCAGGTAGGCGCGGCGATCGTCGACGTGGATCGAGTAGCCGCCGACTTCGCTGATCGCCTCGCTGGCCCCGGAGAACCATTCGGGGCGGTCCCGGACGACGAGTCTGGAGCCCTCGATCCCGCCGTTCTCCTCGTCGGCGAAGAACGCCAAGACGATGTCCCGATCCGGCTGCTCGCCGGCGCGGAGCATGTCGGCCACCGCCGTGAGGATCATGGCGTCCATGTCCTTCATGTCGACCGCGCCGCGACCCCACAGCATCCCGTCGCGGATCTCCCCGGCGAACGGATCGACCGACCAGTCCCCGGCGATCGCGGGGACCACGTCGAGATGGCCATGGAGCACGAGGGCCGGGCGGTCGGGGTTCTTCCCGGGGATACGGGCGTGCACGTTGGTGCGTCGCGGGATCGGCTCGTAGTAGTCGACGGCCAGTCCGAGCGCTTCGAGGTATGCGCCCACGTACTCGGCGGCCTCCCGCTCCCCCGCCGCGCGCCCGCCGCCGTGGTTGGTGGTGTCGAAGCGGATGAGGTCTCGCGCCACGCGGGCGACCTCGGGGAGGTCGGAGGGGGTGGCAGGCATGCGCACCAGGCTACCGGGCGACGGCGCGGCTCCCGGACACGCGCGGGATGCCGGTGCGTGTGGGGATGCACTCAGAAGCATGCTAGGCTCGACCCTCGGTTGCGAAAGCTGCCGACCACCTGCGCGGGTGGCGGAATAGGTAGACGCGCTAGCTTGAGGTGCTAGTGCCCGTATTAGGG
>NZTV01000042.1 GCA_002703245.1 Microbacterium sp. | reverse complement strand
TCCCCGCACTCGAGCGGATGACGAGACTCGAACTCGCGACCCTCACCTTGGCAAGGTGATGCGCTACCAACTGCGCTACATCCGCATTTCGTTCCCGGTGTTTCCCGGGCACTTGAAAGACTCTAGCCGATTCCGAGCCGCGCGCAAAACCACTCTCCCCCCGCGCGTGTCTCACGTCTCGGTTCGAAGCGTGCCGCGGAATCAGGTACCATCGGTACTCGGCCCGCAAGGGTCATCGACCCCAGGGTCGAGGGCGATTGGCGCAGCTGGTAGCGCGCTTCCTTCACACGGAAGAGGTCGTGGGTTCAAGTCCCGCATCGCCCACCGAATGCAAGAAGGCCTCACCGCGATGCGGGGAGGCCTTCTTGCATTCTCGGTTGTCCACGTTCAGGCCGGGATCAGCCCGGCGCCGAGCACTTCGCGCAAGTCCTCCGCGACGTGTTGTGCGTAGTCGGTGACCGTCGAGAACGGCCCCGCGAGCTGCGCCTCCTCCAATGCGTACGTCACGACGCGTCGCGCCGTCTCTTCGCACACGCCGGAGTGTGCCACGACCGCCGGCACGAGGGCCTGCGCCACCGCGGCCATGCGCGCCTTCGGGCCCGCCACGCGTAGCGGCCGGAGCGCGTCACGGATGATCGGCGCGTAGTCGGTGTTCATCATGCCTCCTTCTCGCCTCCGCACGCGCGGCACGGAGATCACGACCGGGCGACGTCGCCCGGTCGACGAACCCCGGTGGAACCCCACTCCCCCAGAAACTTCACCAGTGTTCGTCAAACCACCATTCTATCCGCGCGGACGGCCACGGGCCCTCCGAACCGCCGGTCAGACCGGCACCCCGACGTCGTCGCGCCAGGACGAGACGGCTCAGGCCTCTCCGACCGACCACCCGAACCGTCGATGGAGGACGTCGGCGACGCGGACGAACCGATCCAGGTCCAGCACCGCCGCCTCACGCCGCATGCCCTCGCGATGGACGAGGTATACCTGGTCCACATCCACCCACGACGGGCGGCCGCGGCTGTCCCACGGGCCGCTGCCCAACGCCACGTAGTCGCGGTCGCCCTGGTGGGAGGTGCTGGTCAGCTTGACGGCGTATACGCGCTTGTCGTCGTGACGGCCGATCACCAGTACCGGCCGGTCTTTGCCACGGCCGTCGTTCTCCTGGAAGGGCACCCACGTCCAGACCACTTCACCGGCGTCGGGGTCGCCGTCCTTGTGTGGCGCGTACGTGATGCGCAGCTCCGACGCACGCGGCGGCGCGATCTCGACCGTGGCGGTGGCGCCGGATCGGCCCTCCCCTGTGCCTGCCACCGTCCGTGGGCGGACCAGACGACCGACGACGCCGGCGACGGCAGAGAGGATTCCGCGACGCTTCACGGCGTCATCCTATCGGCGCCCCTCCGGGCGGGCACGCCGAAGGGGCGCCGTGGCCGAAACCACGACGCCCCTTCGAAGCAGAGCGAGCTGCGGGTGGATCACGCCATCGCGTAACCCTCTTCGCCGTGCACCGTGGTGTCGACGCCGGCGAGCTCGTCCTCGTTCTTGATGCGGAAGCCGATCGTCTTGTCGATCGCGAAGCCCAGGATGAAGGCGATCACGAAGGAGTAGATCAGCACACCGAGGGCCGCAACAACCTGGAGGATCAGCTGCTCGAAGCCGCCACCGAGGAACAGACCGGTCTCGGTCGCGAAGAAGCCGAGGTAGATCGTTCCGATGAGTCCACCGACGAGGTGCACGCCGACAACGTCGAGCGAGTCGTCGTAGCCGAGCTTCCACTTGAGCTCGATCGCCAGGGCGCAGACCGCACCGGTGACGACACCGAGCACGAGCGCCCAGCCGGGGGTCAGGTTGGCACATGCCGGGGTGATCGCGACCAGACCCGAGACGGCACCCGAAGCGGCACCGACCGAGGTGGCCTTGCCGTCCTTGAGCTTCTCGACGATCAGCCAGCCGATGATGGCCGCGGCGGTCGCGCCGAGCGTGTTGATGACGATCAGGCCGACGACGGTGTCCTCGGTACCCAGGGCACCGAAGCCCTCGGCACCGGCGTTGAAGCCGAACCAGCCGAACCACAGGATCGAAGCGCCGAGGACGACCAGCGGCACGCTGTGGGGCTTGTTGATGCCCTTCTGGAAGCCGATGCGCTTTCCGAGAACGAGCGCCAGGGCCAGCGCCGCGGCACCGGCGTTGATGTGCACGGCCGTACCACCGGCATAGTCAATGACCTCCGTGGAGAAGCCGAAGCTGGTGCCGAGGTTGTAGACCCAGCCACCGCCCCAGACCCACGCGGCGACCGGGAAGTAGACCACCGTGGCCCAGATGCCGGCGAAGAGCATCCATGCGCCGAACTTGGCGCGGTCGGCGATCGCACCGGAGATCAGCGCGACGGTGATGATGCCGAAGGTCGCGCCGAACAGCGCGCCGACGAGATCGTCACTGGAGGCCGAGGCCAGTCCGAAGTCCGAGAAGGGGTTGCCCGCGAAGGCCCAGGTGCTCTCGACGCCGCTCATGTTGAATCCGTAAAGGATCCACAGCACGCCGACCAATGCCATCGCGCCGAAGCTCATCATCATCATGCTGACGACGCTCTTCGCCTTGACGAGGCCTCCGTAGAAGAACGCAACGCCGGGCGTCATAAAGAGCACGAGTGCCGAAGCTGTGATCAGCCAGGCAAGATTTCCGCTGTCCATGAAGTTCCTCATCCATGTGTCGTGTTACTCGAGTGCCCACGGTCGCCGCAGTTCGGGTAGCGGCCCCGGTGGGACGTACCCAGTGTCGCGACCGGGGGTTTCCGGCGCCGTGCACCGCGTGTTTCGTGTGTGTTACGTACGGCGCGCACAGGTAAACATCAGGTTTCCCGGTGACGGGATTGTGCCGAGAGATGGCCCGAATCTCTGGCGCGCGTCAGAGAACCACGTCACGGATCGACGTCTGGAGAAGAGGATTCACCTCAGGAGAGCGTGGACGCGACGAGTCGGGAGATCGCGCGGAGGTACTTCTTGCGGTAGCCGCCGGCGAGCATCTCCTCGGGGAAGACCCCGTCGAGGGAGAGGCCGGTGGCCCGGATCGGGATCTGCGCGTCGTAGACCCGGTCGATGAAGGCGACGAACCGGAGCGCGGCGGACTGGTCGTCGAACACGGTGACCTCGCGCACACCGACCGCATCCAGTCCGTCGATCAAACGGATGTAGCGGGAGGGGTGCACCTGCGCCAAGTGGGCGACGAGGGCTGTGAAGGTGTCGTCGGAGACGAGGCCGTGGGCGGCGACGGCGGAGATCCGCTTGTCGTATTCGTCGTCGGTGAGCACATCGGCGTGCCCGTCCACGGCGCGCTGACGGTAGTCGGTGCCGTCGATCCGAAGGGTCTCGAAGCTCGAGGCCATCGCGTGGATCTCGCGGAGGAAGTCCTGGGCGGCGAATCGCCCCTCCCCCAGCGCGTTCGGCGGGGTGTTCGAGGTCGCTGCCAGTCGCGTCCCGGACGCGACGAGTTCGCCGAGCAACCGCGTCATGACCATCGTGTCACCGGGATCGTCGAGTTCGAACTCGTCGATGCACAACAGATCGGCCCCGCGGAAGAGGTCGACGGTGTTCTTGTAGCCGAGCGCGCCGACCAGCGCGGTGTACTCGATGAACGACCCGAAGTACTTCCGACGCGCGGGCATGGCGTGGTAGATCGCCGCGAGCAGATGCGTCTTGCCGACGCCGAATCCGCCATCGAGATACACCCCCGGCTTCTTTTCGGGACCCTTCTTCGCGCGACGGAACAGGCCGCCCCGGGCAGGGGCGGGACCCCCACCGGCGAAGGCGGCGAGCTTCTCCTTGGCCTCCTGCTGCGACGGGTGGTCGGCGTCGGCCCGATACGACTCGAAGGTCGCGCCGGCGAATTGCGGAGGGGGGACGAGTGCCGAGACCATATCCTGTCCGCTCAGCTGGGGCTGACGATCGACGAGGTGCACGATGCCGGTGCGGGTCGCGGTCATGTCGTCCTTCGGTCGCGGCTGTCGCGGATGCGCTCCCCGGCCACGCGAAATAGGCTCGGGGACGCGGATCCACCCTACGCGGTCCGCACCACCCCTGCCCCGAGGAGACCTCCGTGCCTGTCGCCTTCGACCCCGCCGAGAAGTTCGCCGACTATGCCGCGCCCGAACGGCTCGTGAGCACCGGATGGCTCGCCGAGCATCTCGGGGAGCCGGGGCTTGTCGTCGTCGAGTCCGACGAGGATGTGCTCCTGTACGAGACCGGGCACATCCCCGGGGCGGTGAAAGTCGACTGGCACACCGAACTGAACGACCCGGTGGTGCGCGACTACCTCGATGGTGACGGGTTCGCCCGGCTCATGCGCCGCAAGGGGATCTCCCGCGACGACACCGTGATCATCTACGGCGACAAGAGCAACTGGTGGGCGGCGTACGCCCTGTGGGTCTTCTCCTTGTTCGGGCACGCCGACGTGCGTCTGCTCGACGGCGGACGGGATCTGTGGATCGCAGAAGGCCGCCCCCTGAGCACCGACCGTCCGGCACTGGGCGCGACCGCGTACCCGGTGGTCGAGCGCGACGATTCGCTGCTGCGCGCCTACCGCGACGACGTGCTCGCTCACCTCGGCAACCCGCTGATCGATGTGCGCTCGCCCGAGGAGTACGACGGCACACGGACCTCCGCGCCGTCCTACCCGGAGGAGGGCGCGCTACGCGCGGGGCACATCCCCACCGCCCACAACGTGCCCTGGGCGCGGGCCGCCGCTGCGGACGGCACGTTCCGGCCCCGTGCCGAGCTCGAGGCGATCTACCGTGAGGAACTCGGACTCCACGACGAGGACCCGATCATCGCCTACTGCCGGATCGGAGAGCGCTCCAGCCACACGTGGTTCGTGCTGGCCCACCTGCTCGGGTTCCCCGATGTGCGAAACTACGACGGTTCCTGGACGGAGTGGGGCAGCGCGGTGCGGGTCCCGATCGTGGTGGGATCCGAGCCGGGTGGGGTCCCGGTCGTCCGATGAGCGGCACGGAACTGCCCCCGTCGCTCGAGCGCATCCGGCAGGACTTCCTCGACCTCCCGGAGCCGGAACGTCTCGAGCTCCTTCTGGAGTTCTCCCACGACCTTCCGGAGATGCCGACGCGGCTGGCCGACCACCCCGAACTGCAGGAACGGGTCGCCGAGTGCCAGTCACCGGTCTACATCGTCGTCGAGCTCGACGACGACGATGCGGTCGCGATGCATGCGACCGCTCCCGCAACGGCACCGACTACACGGGGCTTCGCCGGCATCCTCGTCGAGGGCCTGCGCGGGCTCACGGCGGAGCAGGCGCTGAGCGTCCCAGATGATTTCCCGCAGTCGATCGGCCTGACCCGTGCGGTCTCGCCGCTACGCATCGCCGGGATGACGGGGATGCTCGCACGCGCCAAGCGGCAGATCCGCGAGAGGCTCGCCTCCCGTGCCTCGTGATCCGCGCGCGAGCACGATCACGGAGGTTCTCCCGCGCACCTTCGACGCGGTCGAGTCGGACTCCCCGGAGGCGTCGTCCTGGTTGGCCGAGCGCTACGGCGTCGACGGCGGGTTCGTCCGGTTGAACATGGTCACCACCGTCACCGGGTCCATCGCGGGTGAGGATGGGACCAGCGACGCGATCAGCTCCCCCACCGACCGCCTCGTGCTGCGCGCGGTCCGCGCCGCCGCCGATGTGGTCGTCGTCGGTGCCGGCACCGCGAGGGCGGAGCGCTATGTCCTTCCTTCCCACGCGCGGTTGGCTGTCGTGACATCCTCGGGCGATCTCGACGGGGTTCACCTGCTGCGCGAGGGCCGGCCGCCGGCGATCGCGCTGTCCTCTTCCGCCCACGCGCCCCGCGTGCGCGAACGTCTCGGGGCCGCACCCGTCGAGCACCTCACCGTCCCCGGCTCCGGCGACCTCGAGCCCGCGGCGATCATCGAGGCGCTCGTGCACGCGGGGCTCGATCGCATCGTCTGCGAGGGCGGTCCGACCCTGGCGACCCGATTCCTGGAGACCGACGCGCTCGATGAGGTGTGCGTGACGATCGCCCCGGCCCTGACGCCACCGGGCACCCCCTTCGTGTCACCGTCGCGCACGCGCGCCACCGACGTCGCCGGGATGCTGGTCGACGATCGCGGGTTCAGCTATCTGCGCCTGCGGGTGCGAGACCGTGGCGGCGCACCCACGAGGTGATCGCGCCCGTCCATCGTTCCTCGTCGTAGTTCCACAGCTTGGTGTGACGGGCCACGTCGAAGACCTCCAGCTCGACCAGGTCGGGACGCGCGACCAGCAGATCGTGCGAGGCGTCGGAGGGCACGAATCCGTCGTCGTCGCTGTGCAGGATCAGCATCGGGTGGCGCAACTCCCCCGCGCGGGAGACGACGTCGAGACGATCGAACGGGATGGGGGCGCCGGCCCGTGTGAAGGCGGTGCCCCACTCGGACCCGAGGGCGTCGATCGCCAGTCGCGTCACCGGTGCGGGAAGGCGCATGAGGCCGGCCTGATAGTCGAGCACGATGCGCCAGTCGACCACGGGAGACTCGAGGATAAGCCCGACGATGACGTCACGGTGGGCGGAGTTCAGCGCGAGCTGCAGCGCGATCGCGCCGCCCATCGACCACCCCATGACGATCACCCGCTTCGCTCCGCGCCGACGCGCGAACCCGATGGCCGCGTCGATGTCACGCCACTCCGTCGCACCCAGCGCGTACGTCCCCGACCGGCTCCGCGGCGCCTCCCCGTCGTTTCGATACGACACGAGCAGAGAGGTGATCCCGAGGGCGTGGAATGCGGGGACCGCACGCAATGCCTCGGATCGCGTCGCCCCACGCCCGTGCACCTGCACCACCCACGTGGTGCCGTCACCGGCGGGGAACTGCCACGCCGGGCACGGCCCGACGGCGGAACCGATCAGTTCCGGTGTCCAGGGCAGGTGCACCTCATCGGGACGGCTGAAGTACCAGCCGCTGAAAGCCGCGTCGGCAGCCAGCTCCGCGTCGGACCCGACATGGGTGAGCAGCTTGCGGGTGACGGTCTCCTCGTCGGAGGAGAGCACCGTCCCGATCTTCACGTAACTCTCGGTCCCCGTGGTGAACAAGCCGTAACGGCCGGGGAGGACCGTGTCCGGGGTCCGAGTGAGGGTGACCGTCTGCGCCTGGGTGTCCAGATCGAGCAACCGGGTGTCGGGCAACCGGCGCGCCGGCGTGATGACCTGTCTGGCCACCCGGAGGGAGATGAGTGACATCGCGGACACGACCAGGGCGAGCGCGGCACCGAGGGCGGTGACGGCGAAGCGGATGGCCGTGACGGGTGCGGGAGTGGCGCCGTTCTGCGCGGCGCGCCTGTGGGCGTGCATCGAGGCATCACTCTAGTCTGTCGACGTGGCTGTCACCCCTCCCCGCGCGCCGATGGCCTTCGCCTCCGCCGCCGAGCAGGTGCGGGCGATGACCTTCCGCGAAGACCTCACCGTGCACGAGATCCCCGCCCCGGGCGGTCTCGCCCCGGACGCTCTCGCGCTGGCCGGGGAGGTGCGTCCCGAGACCGACGACGCGGTGTCGGCTTTCGGCACCGGGCGACTCATCCTCCTGCACGATCCCGCGGAACCGGCCGTGTGGAACGCCCCGTGGCGCATCGTGTGCTTCGCGCAAGCTCCGCTGGAGACCGAGATCGGTACGGATCCGCTCCTGGCCGATGTGGCGTGGTCGTGGCTGATGGAAGCCCTGGCCGCCCGCGGCGCGGCGCACCACTCGGCGTCCGGGACGGCCACGAAGACCCTGTCCAAAGGTTTCGGCACGCTCGCGGCCGAAGGCGACGGCGCGCAGATCGAACTGCGCGCGTCCTGGTCCCCGGAGGGACCCGTGACACCCCATGTGGAGGCATGGGGTGAGCTGACCTGCATGCTGGCCGGGCTGCCGCCCGGCTCCGAGGGAATAGCCGTCCTCGGCTCTCGAAGGAATCCCCGTGACTGAATACTCCGTCATCGCCGACCGCGATACCCTTCTCGCCGCGTGCGAGACCCTGGCCGGCGCGTCCGGACCCGTGGCCGTAGACGTCGAGCGCGCGTCCGGGTTCCGCTACTCCCAACGCGCCTACCTCATCCAGATCTTCCGCAGAGGTGCCGGCGTCTTCCTGTTCGACCCGCCCGCGATCGGAGACTTCACACCGTTGCAGCAGGCCATCGGCGACACGGAGTGGGTATTGCACGCCGCCAGTCAGGATCTGCCGTCCCTGCGTGAGCTCGACTTGGTCCCGCCTCGACTGTTCGACACCGAACTGGCGGCCCGACTCCTGGGTCACGACCGCGTCGGGCTCGGGGCCGTCGTGGAGAACACCCTCGGCATCACCTTGGCCAAGGCCCACTCCGCGTCGGACTGGTCGCAGCGTCCTCTCCCCCAGTCCTGGTTGGAGTACGCCGCGCTCGATGTGGTGCACCTCATCGACGTGCGCGATGTCCTCGCCGATGAGCTCGAGGAGCAGGAGAAGACCGACCTCGCCGCAGAGGAGTTCGCCGACGTCCGCGAGCGGCCGCCGAAGCCTCCCCGCGCGGAACCATGGCGTCGATTGAGCGGATTGCACGCCGTGCGGGGTCGGAAGGCCTTGGCGGTCGCGCGGGCACTGTGGACAGCGCGCGAGGAGTACGCCGAAGCCGAGGACACCGCTCCCGGGCGCCTGGTCCCCGACCGCGCACTCGTGGCCGCCGTCCTCGCGGACCCTCGCTCGAAACACGATCTCGCACAGGTGAAGGAGTTCACCGGTCGCGCCAGCCGCAGCGAGCTCGATCGCTGGTGGGAGGCCATCGAACGCGGACGAGCCGACACCGATCCGCCGCGCGAACGGGCGACCGGCGGCGACACCCTCCCTCCCCCGCGTGCCTGGGCACAACGCAACCCCGAGGCGGACCTGCGTCTGAAGGCCGCGCGCCCCGTGGTCGAGGAGCTCGCCGAACAGTTGCGCATGCCCACGGAGAACCTCCTGACCCCCGACACCCTGCGACGCGTCGCGTGGAGCCCGCCGGATGACCTCGACGCCGGATCGATCGCCGAGGCATTGCGCTCCTGGGGAGCCCGCGAGTGGCAGATTGGGCGAACTGCACAGGCAATCGCTGAAGCTTTTGTGTCTTCCGTGCAATCTGCCGAGAGCGCCTCCGAGGCCGATTCGTAGATTCGGACCAACCGATTCCGGGCCGATGCGGGCCCCTCCTAGGCTGGGATCAACCCCGAACTTTGGAGGCAGAGTGGCCGAGCTCTCGGACGTCTACTTCGTCGATGGAATGCGCACCCCCTTCGGGCGCGCCGGCGAAAAAGGCATGTACTGGAACACCCGATCGGATGATCTCGCCGTGAAGGCGACGATCGGGCTCATGGAGCGCAACGCGGACGTTCCCAAGGACCGCATCGACGATGTGGCCATCGCCGCGACGTCGCAGACGGGCGACCAGGGGCTCACCCTGGGGCGCAGCGTCGCGATCCTCGCGGGCCTGCCGCAGAGCGTTCCCGGATTCGCGATCGACCGCATGTGCGCGGGGGCGATGACGAGCGTGACGACGATGGCGGCATCGATCGGCGTCGGTATGTACGATCTCGCCCTTGCGGGCGGGGTCGAGCACATGGGCCATCACCCGATCGGCACCAACGCCGACCCGAATCCGCGCTTCGTCGCGGAGAAGATGGTCGACCCGGGTGCGCTGAACATGGGCGTCACGGCCGAGCGCATCTTCGACAGGTTCCCGCACCTCACCAAAGAACGCTCCGACCGGTTCGGCATGCTCAGCCAGCACAAGGCCCAAGCCGCCTACGACGCGGGCAAACTGCAGGCGGATCTGGTTCCCGTGGCCATCAAGGACGCCGAAGGCGCGTGGGGCCTGGCGACCGAGGACGAGGGGCGTCGTCCACAGACGACGATGGAAGACCTCGCCGGGCTGAAGACGCCGTTCCGTCCGCACGGCCGCGTGACGGCCGGGACCTCCTCGCCGCTGACGGACGGCGCGACCATGTCGCTGCTGGCCGGCGGCGGCGCCGTCAAGGAGCTGGGCCTGAGCCCCAAGATGCGCATGGTCTCCTTCGCCTTCGCGGGCGTCCAGCCCGAGATCATGGGGATCGGACCGATCCCCTCCACGGAGAAGGCCCTCGTCAAGGCGGGCCTGAGCATCGACGATATCGGCCTGTTCGAACTCAACGAGGCCTTCGCCGTCCAGGTCATCTCGCTCCTCGACCACTTCGGAATCGCCGATGACGATCCGCGCGTCAACCAGTGGGGCGGCGCGATCGCCCTGGGCCACCCGCTCGCGGCCTCCGGCGTGCGTTTGATGATCCAACTCGCGGCACAGTTCGCCGAGCGGCCCGACGTTCGGTACGGTCTGACGGCCATGTGCGTGGGATTGGGTCAGGGCGGCTCCGTGATCTGGGAGAACCCGCACTACGACGGCAAGAAGCGGAAGAAGTGAGCACCGAGATGACCGACTACGAACAGATCGACTTCACCCCGCTCCTCTCGCTCTCCGACGACGAGGTGGTCACCCACTCGCGAGTGCGGGACGTGACATTGCCCTCCGGGGCGACCCTCGCCCTGATCACCCTCGACAACGGACGCGACCACACCCGCCCGAACACGCTCGGCCCGCGCACGCTGATCGAGCTGGGTGAGCGGCTCGACGAGCTGAAGACCCGGGCCGCGGCCGGCGAGATCGATGCCGTCGCGGTGACCGGCAAACAGTACATCCTCGCCGCCGGCGCCGATCTGTCCGATATCACCCTGGTCGGCTCGAAGGAGAACGCGCGCAAGGTCGCCCAGCTCGGCCACCACGTGCTGGGCAGACTCTCCGATCTGGGGGTGCCCACTTTCGCGTTCGTCAACGGGCTCGCGCTCGGTGGCGGGCTCGAGATCGCCCTGAACTCCACGTACCGCACGGTCGACGCGTCGGCGGCGGCCATCGCCCTCCCGGAGGTGTTCCTGGGCATCATCCCGGGTTGGGGCGGCGCCTACCTCCTGCCGAACCTCATCGGGATCGAGAACGCCCTTGAGGTGGTGATCTCGAACCCGCTGAAGCAGAACCGCATGCTCAAGCCCGCCCAGGCGTACGACCTCGGCATCGTCGACGCGATCTTCCCGGCCTCGAACTATCTCGAGGACTCCCTGCGATGGGCTGACGGGGTCCTCAGCGGCGCCGTGAAGGTGGAGCGCCGGAACGAGCCCGGACGCATCGAGCGCATGACGAAGTGGCCGATCGCCGTCAAGATGGCGCGCGGGATGCTCGAGTCGAAGATCGGCACGGTCCCGGCCGCGCCGTACGCGGCACTCGAGCTCCTGGACCGCGCCCGCAGCGGTACGCGTGAGGAAGGTTTCGCCCGCGAGGACGAGGCGCTCGCCGAACTCGTGACCGGCGACCAGTTCGCCGCGTCGATGTACGCCTTCGATCTCGTGCAGAAGCGCGCGAAGCGACCCGTCGGTGCACCCGACAAGGCGTTGGCCAAGAAGGTCACGAAGGTCGGGGTCATCGGCGCGGGCCTGATGGCCAGCCAGTTCGCCCTGCTGTTCGTGCGGAAGCTCCAGGTCCCGGTGCTGATCACCGACCTCGACCAGGCCCGCGTCGACAAGGGCATCGCCTACATCCACGAAGAGATCGGCAAGCTCGAAGCCAAGGGGCGTCTCGATGCGGACGCCGCCAACCGGCTCCGCGCGCTCGTCCACGGCACGGTCGACAAGTCCGAATACGCGGACTGCGACTTCGTCATCGAAGCCGTCTTCGAGGAAGTGGGTGTCAAGCAACAGGTCTTCGGCGAGATCGAGAAGATCGTCGCTCCTGATGCGATCCTCGCGACCAACACCTCCTCGCTCTCGGTCGAAGAGATCGGTTCGACGCTGGATCACCCCGAACGTCTCGTGGGTTTCCACTTCTTCAACCCCGTCGCGGTCATGCCCCTCATCGAGATCGTCAAGACGCCGAAGACGTCCGACGACGCGCTCTCGACCGCCTTCGTCTTTGCGAAGGGGCTGGGAAAGAACGCCGTGCTGACCGCCGACGCGCCGGGATTCGTCGTGAACCGGCTGCTGGCGAAGGTCATGGGCGAAGCCGCCCGCGCCGTGTACGAGGGAACCCCGCTGCTCACGGTGGAGAAGGCGTTCCAGCCGCTCGGGCTACCGATGACGCCGTTCCAGCTGATCGACCTGGTCGGGTGGAAGGTCGCGGCGCACGTGCAGGACACCATGGCCGGTGCCTTCCCCGAGCGATTCTTCGCATCGGAGAACTTCCACCGGCTCGCCGAGCTGGACCGTGTGGTCGAAAAGGACAAGTCGGGGCGGGTGACCGGGTGGACCAAGGGTGCCGAGAAGGTGCTCAAGGGCGCCGTGGGCGACACGCCGGCCTCCGAATCCGACATCCTGCGCCGGGTGCAGGACGGTCTGGCCCAGGAGATCCACGTCATGCTCGAAGAGGACGTGGTCCCCGCGGTCGAAGACATCGACCTGTGCCTGATCCTCGGCGCCGGTTGGCCTTTCATCGACGGCGGCGCATCGCCCTACCTCGACCGCGAGGGGGCGTCCGAGCGCGTCTTCGGTGACACCTTCCACCACCCGGTGATCGTCGGCATCGGGGAGTGAGCCCGGGCACGTCGTGACGAAGCCGTCGGCCTCCGGGCCGGCGGCTTCGTGCGTCAGTCCTCGTCGCGGCGGTGAGCGAGATCGTCGAGGTCCTCTTCGACCGGCATCGCCGCGCCGCGCGCGATCGGCAACCGGATCCCCAGCACCTGGGCGACGACGTCCTGGGCGATCTTCGCCGCCGTCAGACCGGCATCGGCCAGGATCTCGTCGCGGGAGGCATGCTCGATGAACTCGTCCGGCACGCCGAGTTCGTCCACCGCCGTGTCGACCCCCGCCTCGCGGAGCACCTGACGGACGCGGGTCCCCACCCCGCCGACACGGATGCCGTCCTCGATGGTGATCACCAGGCGATGTGCGGCGGCGAGTTCGATGACGGAGGGTTGCACCGGCACGACCCAACGTGGATCGATCACCGTCGAACCGATTCCCTGCGCGCGCAGGCGTTCGGCGACGTCGACGGCCACATGCGCCATCGGCCCGATCCCCACGAGAAGCACATCGGGATCGTCCATCCTCGCGAGCACGTCGACGCCGTCGTGCAGCCGCTCGAGGGCGGGAAGCTCCTCGGCGACGGTCCCCTTCGGGAACCGGACCACGGTGGGCGCATCGCCCACCGCGACAGCCTCCCGGAACTGTTCACGTAGCCGCTGCGCGTCGCGCGGCGCGGCGATGCGGATATGCGGCACGATCTGTAGCATCGCGAGGTCCCAGATGCCGTGATGGCTCGGCCCGTCGGGCCCGGTGACCCCGGCACGGTCCAGGACGAACGTGACCCCGGCCCGGTGCAGGCCGACATCGAGGAGCACCTGGTCGAAGGCGCGGTTCATGAACGTGGCGTAGATCGCCACGACGGGATGCAATCCTCCGAATGCCAGGCCGGCGGCGGAGGCGACGGCGTGTTGCTCGGCGATTCCCACGTCCTGGACGCGGTCGGGGAAGCGCTGCGCGAACGGCAGCAGTCCCGTCGGCCGCAACATCGCCGCGGTGATCGCGATGACGTCGTCACGCTGCTCCCCCACGGCCACCAGCTCGCGCGAGAAGACATCCGTCCACGACCCGCCGGTTCCGCCGCCGAGCGTGGCGCCCGTGACGGGGTCGATCTTGCCGACCGCATGGAACTGGTCGGCTTCGTCTTCGACCGCCGGGCGGAATCCCCGCCCCTTCTCCGTGATCGCATGGACGATCACGGGCGCGCCGACGCCCTTGGCCAGTCGAAGCGTCTCCAGCAGAGCGTCGATATCGTGCCCGTCGACCGGGCCGAGGTATTTGATGTCGAGGTTCGAGTACAACGCCTCGTTGTTGACGAAGCGCGACAGGAAACCGCGCGTGCCACCCCGGACTCCCCGATACATCGCGCGTGCGGCGGGACCGAGCCGTCCGAACAGGCTCGCCGAACCGTGGCGCAGCGACCGGTACGCGTCGGCGGTCCGCACCTTGTTCAGGTAACGCGCCATACCGCCGATCGTGGGGGCGTAGGAGCGACCGTTGTCGTTGACCACGATGATCAGGCGCCGATCGTTGTCGTCGGAGATGTTGTTCAGCGCCTCCCAGGTCATCCCACCCGTGAGCGACCCGTCCCCGACGACGGCCACGACGTGTCGGTCTCCGCGACCGGTGCGCGTCAGCGCGCGGGAGATCCCGTCCGCCCAGCTCAGCGAGCTGGATGCGTGCGAGGACTCGACCACGTCGTGATCGCTCTCGGTCCGTTGCGGGTAGCCGGCAAGCCCGCCGCGTGAGCGGAGGTCGTCGAAGTCCTGGCGTCCCGTGAGGAGTTTATGGACATAGGACTGGTGGCCGGTGTCGAACACGAACGGGTCGGTGGGTGAGTCGAAGACGCGGTGCAACGCGATCGTCAACTCGACGACGCCGAGGTTCGGGCCCAGGTGGCCGCCGGTGCGCGAGACGTTCTCGATGAGGAACGCCCTCACTTCGTCGGCGAGCCGGCGCAGTTCGTCCGGGGTCAACGCGTCCAGATCGCGCGGGCCCGTGATGGAGGGGAGGATCGCCATCGGGGCTCCCTTCGTCATCGTCCTTGGCCCCGCCACGTCGGTTCGAGACGCCTGGCGGCCAGTCTATCGGCGAAGCCGTTCGGAAGGGCGGAAGGCCCCGTCTCCGCAGAGACGAGGCCTTCCGAGGGGTGCGGACGCGGGTCAGACCAGCGAACGCAGGACGTACTGGAGGATGCCGCCGTTGCGGTAGTAGTCGGCCTCTCCCGGGGTGTCGATGCGCACGGTGGCGTCGAACTCGATCGTCTTCGCGCCTTCAGCCGAGAACTCGCTCGGCTCTGCGGTGACCCGCACCGTCTTCGGGGTGACGCCCTCGTTGAGCTTGTCCAGTCCGGTGATCGAGATGATCTCCGTTCCGTCGAGTCCGAGCGACTCCCAGCTCTCCCCTTCGGGGAACTGCAGCGGGACGACACCCATCCCGATGAGGTTCGAGCGGTGGATCCGCTCGAAGCTCTCGGTGATGACCGCCTTCACGCCGAGCAGGCTGGTCCCCTTCGCGGCCCAGTCACGCGACGAACCCGAGCCATACTCCTTGCCGCCCAGGACGACCAGCGGCGTGCCCTGCTCCTGGTAGTTCACGCACGCGTCGTAGATGTATGACTGCGGGCCACCGGGCTGCGTGAAGTCGCGGGTGTAGCCACCCTCCACGATCTTGCCGTCGTTGACGGAGGCCACCAGCGAGTTCTTCAGGCGGATGTTCGCGAACGTGCCACGGATCATCACCTCGTGGTTGCCTCGACGCGAGCCGTAGGAGTTGAAGTCCTTGCGCTCGATTCCGTGCTCGGTGAGGTACTGCGCGGCCGGGGTGCCGGGCTTGATGTTGCCGGCGGGGCTGATGTGGTCG
The DNA here is from genome assembly GCA_002703245.1 of Microbacterium sp. Taxonomy (GTDB): domain Bacteria; phylum Actinomycetota; class Actinomycetes; order Actinomycetales; family Microbacteriaceae; genus Microbacterium; species Microbacterium aquimaris. The sequence continues at coordinate 2,142 of NZTV01000042.1, read as the reverse complement.
GTGGTCACCGAATCCCCCAGCGTGGCCATCACACGCGCGCCGGTGATGTCGGTCACGGGGGCCGGGTCGATCGACATGCCGTCGAAGTACGGCGCCTTGCGCACGTAGGTCGAATCGTCGGCCCACTCGAAGGTCGGGCCGCTGGGCGTCGGCAGGCTCTTCCAGCGCTCGTCACCCTCGAACACGGTGGCGTACTGCTTGATGAACTGCTCACGGGAGATCGAGGAGTCGATGACCTCCTGGACCTCCTCCGGTGCCGGCCAGATGTCGGCGAGGAAGACGTCGCGGCCCTGGTCGTCCTTACCCAGCGGGTCGGTCTCGAAGTCGAAGTTCATCGATCCGGCGAGGGCGTAGGCCACCACCAGAGGCGGCGACGCGAGATAGTTCATCTTCACGTCGGGGCTGATGCGGCCTTCGAAGTTGCGGTTGCCCGACAGAACCGCGGTGACGGCCAGGTCGTTGTCGTTGATCGCCGCCGAGACCTCTTCGATGAGCGGTCCGGAGTTGCCGATGCAGACGGTGCAGCCGTAGCCGACGGTGTAGAAGCCCAGTCCCTCCAGCGCCTTGTCCAAGCCCGACTTCTCGTAGTAGTCGGTCACGACCTTCGACCCGGGTCCGAGCGTCGTCTTGACCCACGGCTTGGTCTTCAGCCCCTTCTCGAGCGCCTTCTTCGCCAACAGGCCCGCGGCCATCATGACGGACGGGTTCGAGGTGTTGGTGCACGAGGTGATCGCCGCGAGGGCGACGGAGCCGTGGTCCAGGGTGAACGACGCCCCGTCGGCGGTGGTGACCGGCGACGGCTTGGACACGGCCTTCGGAGCGTGCGAGTGGTGGTGGTGCTCGTGGTGGCTGTCCGCGTCCTCGGGGCTGAGCCCGGGCGGGTCCGATGCCGGGAAGGACTCCGAGACGGTCAGGTCGACGAGGTCGTGATCGATGTCGGCATAGTCCACCACGTCCTTCTCGAACTGCTCCTTGGCCTCCGCCAAGAGGATCCGATCCTGCGGACGCTTCGGCCCGGCGATCGAGGGGACGACCGTGGACAGATCGAGCTCCATGTACTCACTGAAGGTCGGCTCGTTGGCGGGGTCGTGCCAGAGCTTCTGCTCCTTCGCGTACTGCTCGACCAGGGCGACCGTCTGCTCGTCGCGCCCGGTCAGGCGGAGGTAGTCGAGAGTGACGTCGTCGACCGGGAACATGGCCGCGGTCGATCCGAACTCGGGGCTCATGTTCCCGATGGTGGCGCGGTTGGCCAACGGCACGGACCCGACGCCCTCACCGTAGAACTCGACGAACTTGCCGACCACGCCGTGCTGGCGGAGCATGTCGGTGATCGTGAGGACCACGTCGGTCGCGGTGACCCCGGCGGGGATCTCCCCGGTGAGCTTGAAGCCGACCACGCGCGGGATGAGCATCGACACCGGCTGGCCGAGCATCGCGGCCTCGGCCTCGATGCCGCCGACGCCCCACCCGAGCACACCCAGCCCGTTGACCATGGTGGTGTGCGAATCGGTGCCGACGCAGGTGTCGGGGTAGGCACGGAGCACGCCGTCGACCGAGCGGTCGTAGATCACCTTGGCGAGGTGCTCGATGTTGACCTGGTGGACGATGCCGGTCCCGGGCGGGACGACCTTGAAGTCGTCGAAGGCCGTCTGCCCCCAGCGGAGGAACTGGTACCGCTCGCCGTTGCGCTGGTACTCGATTTCGACGTTGCGCTCGAGGGCGTTCTCGGAGCCGAAGAGGTCTGCGATGACGGAGTGGTCGATGACCAACTCGGCCGGGGAGAGCGGGTTGATCTTGTTCGGGTCTCCGCCGAGCGCGGTGACGGCCTCGCGCATCGTCGCCAGATCGACGATGCAGGGCACGCCGGTGAAGTCCTGCATGACCACGCGTGCGGGGGTGAACTGGATCTCGGTGTCGGGCTCGGCCGCCGCGTCCCACCCGCCGAGGGCCTCGATCTGCGCCTTGGTGACGTTGGCGCCGTCCTCGGTGCGGAGCAGATTCTCGAGCAGCACCTTCAGGCTGAACGGAAGCTTCTCGTACCCCGGAACGGTGTCGATGCGGAAGATCTCGTAGTCGGTGCTGCCGACCGTCAGGGTGCTCTTGGCACCGAAGCTGTCAACTGTGGACACGTCCGTCTCCTTC
>NZTV01000041.1 GCA_002703245.1 Microbacterium sp. | reverse complement strand
GCACTCGGACTCGTGCTCGCCTCACTCGGCGGCATCGCGGTGGTGACGATCTGGCAGATGGTGCGCGGTTCGTCCCACCCGGACACCGGTGACGCCGCGCCCGCCGGTGCAGGTCGCCGTGCGATGCGGGCGGCCGGTCTCGTGGCCGCGCTCGTGGTCATCGGTGTCGGCCTCGCCTTGGTGGTGGTGCCGGGCGCCGAGACCGCGGGGTTCCTGGGGCTGATCCTGGTGTCGACCGTGTCGTCATTCGGCGGCGGCGAGGCCTATGTCGGCGTCGCCGACGGGTTCTTCGTCGCGTCCGGGATCGTCGAGTCGTCGGTCTTCTACGGTCAGATCGTGCCGGTCGCCAATGCCCTGCCCGGGCCGATCCTGGTCAAGATCGCCGCGGGCGTCGCCTACACGGTGGGTGCCGAGTCGGGGTCGACGGCGGCCGGGGTGGTGCTCGCCGTCGCGGCGATGCTGATCACCGTCGGCAGCTGCTGCGCCGTCGCGCTCCTGCTTCTGGCCGGCTACGACCGCGCGCGCGACTCGATTTTCGTGCGGAACATCTCCGCCTACATCCTCCCGGTGATCTGCGGCCTGCTCGCCTCGACCTCGGTGTCGCTGCTGCACGCGAGCGCGGGCATCGCCGAGGGGGCGGGGATCGCGCCGGTCTGGGCGGTGGTCGGCAGTGTGGCGCTCGCCCTGACGGTCCCGTTCATCCACCGTCTCGCCACCGTGCCGGACATCGTGCTCATCCTCGTTTTCGGTGGGGCCTCCCTCGCGCTGCTCACGCTGATCTGACCGGCCTCAGGCCATGGGGGGCCCGTAGACCGCCGCGTCGAGGGCGACCGCCGCGGCGCCGGCGACCCCGCCCTCGGTCAGACGCGCGCGACGGATCACGACCGACGGGCGCACGAGGGGGAACGTGGCGGCGGCGGTCGCGTCGGCGAGGTCGTCCAGGAGATCGTCGGGCGCGGTGGCGAAGGCCCCGCCGAGCACGATCGCGTCCGGACCGGTCAGGTTCGCCACGATCGACAAGCCCTGCGCCATCCGGCTGACGAAGTCCTCGTGGACCGCGGAACCGCGCACCGCATCGACGAGGGTGAGGATGTCGAGGTCGTCGACGCCGGTCGCATCGACCCCCGCCGCCTCGAGCGCGGCGCGAAGGTGAACGGTCGAGGTCACCGTCTCGAGACACCCGCGGTTGCCGCACGGGCACCGCACCCCGGCGGGGTCCACCTGGATGTGTCCCAGCTCGCTGACGCCGTGGGCCCCACCGCGTGCGGCCGCACCGCGCAGGACGAGCCCCAGCCCGAGGCGCTTGCGGAGGTAGACGTACGCCAGTCCCCCGGCGCGGTGGCGGCCGGGCGGGGGGTGCTCGGCGTAGTGCGCCTCGGCGAGGGCCATCGCCCGCACATTGTGCTCCACGTGCACCGGTGCGCTGAGCTCGCGTTCGAGCAGGTCGGCGACGGGGATGTCCCGCCAGCCGAGGTTGACGGCGAGGGTGTTCACGCGGCCGGATCCGTCGACCGCGCCCGGCGCGGCCACCCCGATCGCGCACGGGGGCGTGCCGGGGTCGTCGGAGATCACCGCGCGCAGCTCTGCGGCCGCGAGGGTGAGCACGTCGTCGGCGGGCATCCGTGGGTCGAACTCCGCCACCCGGACCCCGCGAACCCGCGCCAGCCCGTCTGCCAGCCCGGCGCGGATCATGCCGACCCCCAGTTGGATGCCGCCGACGGTGACGGCTTCGGGGACCGCGCGTAGCGCGATCGCCGGGCGGCCGCGGCGCGCGTGCGCGTCGGGCCCGGCGAGCTCTTCGATTCTGCCGTCGACCAGCAACGGGCCGACGGTGTGGGTGATCGTCGTCGGGGAGAGCCCGAGTCGCTCCGCGAGCACGATGCGGGAGGTGGGGCCCTCGTCGCGCAGCAGGCGCAACACGGCGCGAGCGTGACGACCGGGGGTCGTCCGCGCCTCGCCGTCCCCGCCGATACCGCTCACGACCGTGCGCTCAGCCCTCGCCGCCGAGGTTTCCCGTCAGACGCGAGTGGATCGCCGAGCTCGACTCGTTCATGCCCTCGATGACGACGCGCTTGCCGTGGTTTTCGTACTTGGTCACGATCGCGTCCAGGGCGGCGACGGTCGAGGCGTCCCACACGTGCGAGCGCGACATGTCGATGACGACGCGGTCCGGGTCTTCGGCGTACTCGAACTGGGTGGTGAGGTCGTTCGAGGAGGCGAAGAACAGCTCGCCGTCCACACGGTAGTGCGCCGTGGGGACGCTCGCCTGCTCGTCGATGGTGCGGGTGACGCTGGTGAAGTGCGACACCCGGCGGGCGAAGATCACCATCGCCACCACGACGCCGAGCACGACGCCGACGGCGAGGTTGTGGGTGATCACGACGACCGCGACGGTGGCGACCATGACGATCGTCTCGCCGATGGGCATGCGCTTGAGGGTGCCGGGCCGGATCGAGTGCCAGTCGAAGGTCGCGACCGAGACCATCACCATCACGGCCACGAGAGCGGCCATCGGGATCAGGCCCACGATGTCGCCGAGACCGACGACCAGGATGAGGAGGAAGACGCCCGCGAGGAACGTCGAGATGCGCGTGCGGGCACCCGACGCCTTCACGTTGATCATCGTCTGGCCGATCATGGCGCAGCCGCCCATGCCGCCGAAAATCCCCGAGAGCACGTTCGCGGCACCCTGGCCGAGGGCCTCGCGGGTCTTGTGCGAGTGGGTGTCGGTGATGTCGTCGACGAGCTTGGCCGTCATGAGCGACTCCATGAGGCCCACCAGGGCCATCGCGAGCGCGTAGGGCGCGATGATCGCGAACGTCTCACCGGTCAGCGGCACATTCGGGATGAGCAGTTCGGGCAGGCTGTCGGGTAGCTCGCCCTGGTCGGCCACGGTCGGCACGGCGATCGCGAAGGTCACCGTGATGACGGTGAGGATGACGATGGCCACCAGCGGCGCGGGGATCACCTTGGTCAGGCGCGGCATCCCGACGATGATCACCAGGCCCGCGATCACGAGCGGGTAGACCTGCCACGGCACGTCGACCAGGTGCGGGATCTGCGCGGTGAAGATGAGGATGGCGAGGGCGTTGACGAAACCGACCATGACGCTGCGGGGGATGAAGCGCATGAGCTTGGCGACGCCCACCGCGCCGAGGACGACCTGGAAGACACCGGCGAGGATCACGGTGGCCAGGAAGTAGTCCATGCCGTACTCGCGGGCGACCGGGGCGATCACGAGGGCCACCGCGCCGGTCGCGGCCGTGATCATCGCGGGGCGTCCTCCGAGGAACGCGATGGAGACGGCCATCACGAACGACGAGAACAGCCCCACCCGGGGGTCGACCCCGGCGATGATCGAGAACGAGATCGCCTCGGGGATCAGGGCGAGCGCGACGACGAGCCCGGCGAGCACCTCTTTGGTGAGGATGCGGGGGCTGCGCAGCGCCTCGAGGACGGACGGGCGCGGACGGTAACGGTCGGACGCGGTGGCGCGCGAAGCGGTGGCCATGGGATCTCCGGAAGCAAAGGGGGACTCGAGCGAGCCGGGTGGGCACGTGCGCGGGGGCGCGACGCGGCGGGGTTCCGGTCACCCAGAGTACGGGACGCGCCTGGACGCGCGTGCGCGAGCCCTGGTCAGCGGACCCCCTTCATGAGCGCCAGTACCGGCTTGACCGACGCGATCATCGCCAGTCCGATGACGATGGCGATGCCGCCGAGGATCGAGAAGTAGGGCACCTGGTCCTCCGGCGTGTAGAACTCCGCGGCCCATCCCGCGATCGTCGTGCCGAGGGCGACCGACAGGAAGAACAGGGCGACCATCTGCGCGTGGAACGCCGTGGGGGCGAGTTTGGTGGTCACCGACAGGCCCACCGGCGACAACAGCAGCTCGGCGACGGTGAACACGAACAGGATCCCCACGATCGCCAGCAGGGGGGTGGAGTTCGGGGCGCCGCCGGCCCACGGCAGGAACAGCAGGAACGCCGATCCCATGACGATCGCGGCCAGGCCGAACTTCATCGGTGTCGACGGGGCGCGGTTGCCGAGCTTGGTCCACAGGGCCGCGAAGACACCGGAGAGCACGATGATGAAGATCGGGTTGATCGACTGCACCCACGACACCGGCATCTCCCAGCCGAAGATCGAGCGGTCCAGCTGCTTGTCGGAGTAGATGGTCAGCACCGTGAACTGCTGCTGGTACAGCGACCAGAAACCGACGCTGACGATGAACAGCGGGATGAAGCCGAAGACCCGTGAACGCTCGATCGACGTGATGCGGTTCGAGCCGAGGATGACAACGAAGTAGGACACGGCGGCGACGACGGTGATGAGGATCACGACGAGATCGAGGTTGCTCGGGGTGACGACGCCCAGCAGCACCAGGGCCGTGAGGGCGACCACGGCGCCCACGGTGATCGCGATCCACATCGGGTAGCGGTTGCGTGGCAGGGGGTTCGGCACGATGCGGGCCGCATCCGGCAGCCCCTTGCGGCCGATCGCGTACTGCACGAGTCCGATCGCCATGCCGACCGCGGCGAGACCGAAGCCCCACTGGAATCCCATCGTCGTCTGCAGCAGGCCGGTCAGGATCGGACCGAAGAACGCACCGAGGTTGATGCCGAGGTAGAACAGGGAGAACCCGGCGTCACGGCGCGGGTCGTCGGCGCGGTAGAGCGTGCCGACGACGGCGGTGGCGTTGGCTTTGAGGCCGCCCGAACCGAAGGCGATGAGCACGAGCCCGACACCCAGTCCCCAGAACCCGGGGAGGAGGGCGAGGGCGATGTGCCCGGCCATGATCACCCACGCGCTGTAGAAGAGCACCCGCTCCGAACCGAGCACGCGGTCGGCCAGCCACGCCCCGACGATCGTGGAGAGATAGACGGTACCGCCGTAGGCGCCGACGATGCCGGTGGCGATCGCCTCGTCCATCCCCAGGCCGCCCTCGGCGACCGAGTAGTACATGTAGATGAGCAGGATGCCCTGCATGCCGTAGAAGCTGAACCGCTCCCACATCTCCACACCGAACACGTGCGCGAGCGCGCGGGGCTGACCGAAGAAACGCGTGTCGGCGTCACCGGGCGCGTTCGCGAACACCCCGGCCGCGTCGGTGCCGCTGGCCTCCGCCGCGACGTCGGCCGTGCCGCCGCCGGCTCGTTCGGCGGCGGTCGCGCCGTCCGGCGGCCCTACCGGGACTTCTTCGGGCCCGTGTCCACTGTCGTTGTGCATCGGTTCACGTTATCGACACCGGACCGGCTCCGACAGTTCGTTCCGCGCCCGTGTCGGGGATCCGCTCGGCGAACGCGTCGACCACCGCATCCAGCCACCCGCCGACCGAGGCGACGGCCTCGTCGGTGTCGGGGTAGCGGCATCGCAGGTGCAGCCCGCGGCGGTTGACGACGAACCACAGCATCACGTCGTCGCTGGCACTGACGGCCGAGACGTACTGTGCGTCGAGTCGGTCGTCGAGCTCGGCCGGCAGGCGGCGGGGGTCGAGCCACGACAGGGCGAACATGCCGCGGGGGACCTTCATGCCGCCGTAGGGCTCGAGGATGGGTGCGAGCGGGTGGGAGCCGAGGGTGATCGCCCGCTTGACCGACGCCGCGCAGGCCGTCGGTGCGGCGTCGTCGCACTCGAGGACCGAGTTGGTGATGAACCATCCCGACGAATCGTGCCAGCGGGGCTCGTGCCGGCTGTGGACCGGGAAGACCGCTCTGAGCGGGGCGTCGGCCAGTCGTCGGGTCACATCGGTGAGGGCCGACATCGCCAGACCGATCGTCGAGGTGCCGGCGGCTTTGGCGGCACCCGCGAACGCGTCGTATTCGACGGCGTCCATCACCTCGCGCACCTCGACCACCGGCAGCGCGCCGGGCTCGGGATCCCCGACCGGGAGGGGAAACCGCGGCATTTCGCCGCCGCCCAGATCGAGGAGTTCCGCCCACTCGGCGACGACCTCCGCGGGCGCCGGGCCGCGCTTCTCCAGCGCGGCGGTGTGCTCGGCGAACGGCGGTGCGTCGGGCAGGTCGTCGGCGCCCGCCTGCCCGGAGGCCGCATCGAGGTAGGCGATCAGGTCGCGGGCGACCACCACGAGCGACCACATGTCGACGTGCGCGTGGTCGGCGGCGAGGACCACGCACGGGCGCGGGTCCTCCGCGGCCGCATCTGGTTCGACCACGGCCATCCGGTGCGATGGGGTCGCGAGGGGGCGGCAGACGACGTCGAACAGCTCGCGCACGACCTCGCGCGTCGCGATGCCCTCCGGCACGTCGTGTGTTTCCCACACCCCGTCCCCGAGTTCGACCTCGTGCAGGGTCGGTTCGCCGGCGTCGTCGAGGCCGAACACCGACCGGAACGTCCCGTGGCGGTCGACCGTGCGCTCCCACGCCGCGGCGAGGTCGTCGCGTGTCGTGCCGGCCGGTAACCGCAGGGCGATGGACATCCAGGAGCCCGGCCGATCACCGGCGCCCACATGGCGGCCCTGATCGAACGAGACCGGAAGAGCGCGGCCGCGGGGGCCGACCGGGCGCAGGGCGTAGCTGTGCACCGCTCCGGGCGGGAGCGTGGCCTGCGCGATATTCGTGAGCCGCATCGCCCGTAGTGTAGAGGCCCGGTGTTTCGTTCCCGAGACGGTATGTCACAACCGGCGACGGCGCACCGGAGATGGAGGAACGGTGCCCACTCTCGAGGTTCCGCACGGAGCAGTACTCGACTACGAGATCACCGGCGAGGACGGTCCCCTCGTCGTGCAGCTGCACGGGCTGACGTCGTCGCGTGACCGCGACGCCCAGCTCGGGCTCGACCTCGCCCGCGCCCTGCGCGGCCACCGCGTGCTGCGGTACGACGCGCGTGGTCACGGTGGCTCCACCGGCGACCGCGACCCGCGTTCGTACCAGTGGAATCGGCTCGCCAAAGACCTGTTGGCGCTGCTCGACCACGTCGCCCCGGGGGAACCCGTGCACGCCATCGGTCCGTCGATGGGAACCGCCACCCTGCTGCACGCCGCGAAGAAGCATCCCGACCGGTTCGCGAGCCTGACCCTCGTGGTGCCGCCGACCGCATGGGAGACCCGTGCCGCGCAGTCCCAGCTCTACCGCGCGAACGCCGCCCTCATCGAGAAGGAAGGGCTCGGCGTCTTCCACGCCAACCACACCGCCCCGGTGCCGCCGGCGCTCTCTGACGCACCGACGACGACCCCGACGGTACCCGAAGACCTGCTGCCCACCGTGCTGCGCGGCGCCGCCAGTACCGACTTCCCGAGTGAGAAGGCGGTCTCGCGCATCACGACGCCGACGCTGATCCTCGCGTGGACGGGGGACTCCGCGCACCCGGTCTCGACCGCCAAGCGCCTGAAGAAGCTCCTGCCCGACGCGCGTCTGGTGATCGCCCGGACCCCCTACGGGATCATGGCGTGGCCGGGTCTGTTCGCCGAGCACGTCACCACCATCGACCACCGCTGAAGGCCGCGGGATGCGCGGGCCGGGGCGGTGCTCGGGTGGGCGGGCGTAGGGTGGGCGGCGTGACCGCGCAGCACCTCGAGACGCCGGCGGAGATCGAGATCCGCCCGCTCGCATCCGTCGACGACGCCTTCACCGCCAGCGACGTACTCGCCCGTGTCTGGGGCGGCGACCGGGGCGCGATGCCGCCGCAACTGCTGCGGGCCATGGCCCACGCCGGCTCGTACACCGTGGGGCTGTGGCGCGAGGGAGAGATGATCGGGGCTTCGGTGGCCTTCTTCGGACCCCCGACCGAGCGCACCTTGCACTCGCACATCACCGGTGTCCTGCCCGGCCATCAAGGTCGCGGTGTCGGACGGCTGCTCAAGCAGCATCAGCGCGAGTGGGCACTCGCCCGCGAGGTCGGCACGATCACTTGGACCTTCGATCCCCTCGTGCGGCGCAACGCGCACTTCAACTTCCGGGTGCTCGGTGTGCGCGCGGTGGAGTATCTCGTCAACCACTACGGCGCCATGGACGACGGGGTGAACCGCGGCGACGAGACCGACCGCATCCTCGTCGCGTGGGCGGTGGCCTCGGCGCCCGCCGAGACGCCGGACGACGACCGTGTGGTCGCCACCGTCGAGGTGCCGGCCGACATCGAGGCCCTGCGACGCGCGGATCCTGCGGCGGCCCGGCGATGGCGCATCCGTGTGCGAGAGCAGATGCAGGCCCACATCGCGGCGGGACGGGTGGTCGGCGGATTCGACGACCACCGCGGCTATCTCCTCGTGCGTCCCTGACCGGCCCTCGGCGTTCCGCGTCCACAACTCCTCAACATCAACTCATCGTGCCGCTTCGCGTTCGGCGTCATCTCGTCGCTACCGGACATCACGGCCGCCATGCGTCGCTCTCGAGGTGCGAGCCCGCTTGCGGACCCATCTGCAACATGCCGCCGTCGACTACCCAACTCGCCCCCGTGACATAGCTCGAGGCGGGCGAGGCGAGGAAGGCGATGACCTCGGCGACCTCCTCCGGTGTGCCCGGGCGGGCCAGGGGGATCCCGGGACGATGGGTGTTCGCGGCGTCGGCGGAGTCCATGTCGTTGAGCGGGGTCGTGATCTCGCCCGGGGCGACCGCGTTCGCGGTGATCCCGTGCCCGCCCAGTTCCTGCGCCATGACCTTCATGAGGCCGCCGAGGCCGTGCTTGGCGGCGACGTACGGAGCGGACTGGACGCGAGGTTGGTGCTCGTGCACGCTCGTGACGGCGATGAGGCGCCCGCCGGTGCGCTGGGTCGCCATCCGCCGGGCCGCGGCCTGGAGAGCCAAGAAGGCGCCGTCGAGGTTGAGGGAGACGATTGCTCGCCACGTGTCCAGATCGACGTCGAGAACGGGGCCGCCGTTGCCGCCGCCGGAGTTGTTGACGAAGACGTCGAGACCGCCGAGCTCGTCGACCATGCTGTCGATGCTTGCGCCGACCTGGTCGAGGTCGGTCGCGTCGAAATGCCGCACGAAAGCACGGCGCCCGCGGTCGCGTACGCCGCGCGCGGTCTGTTCGGCGCCGTCTTGATCGCTGTGCCAGGTGACCACGACATCGAGTCCGGCATCGGCGAGGGCGAGGGCGGTGGCCGCCCCGATCCCCGAGTCCGACCCGGTGACGATGGCGCGGCGAGGGTGGAATCCGGTCTGCATGCCCGCGACGTTACGGCCGTGATCGCGCGCCCGAGAGGGGCTTTACACGACAGGTTCGGCGCGTTAGGCGCCGCGCGCCCCCGAACGGATCCGCCGGCGGGTGTATCGCCACGGCATGCATGCCCTCTCGTTCGGTGAGCACTGCACGGCCCGGCACACCGCACGGAAGGAACCGACATGCGCACCACCATCACGCCCGCCGCCTCGGGCATCACCCGTACCGACGGGAAGCGGCGCATCCGGCTGTGGCCCTTCACCCGCGTGGCACGGCGCCGCGCCACCTTCGTGCCCGGGCCCGCGGCCGCTCGCGGCAGCCGCGTCGTCCTCGTCTGAGAACGTCTCCGGCGCGTGCCCGCACCCCGCTAACGTGGGGGCATGCCGATCGCCCACCCCGCGGCATCCGTCACCCTCGACGGATTCGAGCTGCGCGTCCTGCACCTCCCGCTCGTCTCGCCGTTCACCACGTCGTTCGGAACCGAGACCGTCCGCGAGGTGATCGTCGCGCGTGCCCTTGCCGACGGCGCCGAGGGATGGGGCGAGATCGTCACCCAGCAGGCGCCGCTCTACTCGAGCGAGTACACGCAGGGTGCGTGGGATGTCGCGACGCGCTTCCTCGTCCCGGCCCTCCTCGCCGAGCGATCCCTCGCACCCGAACGCGTCGCCGCCGTGCTGGAACCGTTCGTCGGGCACCGTATGGCCAAGGCCGGACTCGAACTCGCGGTGCTCGACGCCGCCCTGCGCACCGAGAACCGCTCGTTCGCCTCCTACGCCGGCGCCGTCGTCGACCGGGTTCCCTCCGGGGTCTCGGTGGGCATCCAGCGGGACCCGGCTGCGCTCGTCGACGCGGTGCGGGGCTACCTCGACGAGGGGTACGTGCGGATCAAGATCAAGATCAAGCCCGGACGCGACATCGACGACACCGCCGCGGTCCGCGAGGCGTTCGGGTCCATCCCGCTCCAGGTCGATGCGAACTCGGCCTACACGCTCGCCGACACCGACACCCTCGCCGCCCTCGACCGCTTCGACCTGCTCTTGATCGAGCAACCGTTGCAGGAGGACGACCTCGTCGACCACGCCACCCTCGCCGCGGGATTGACGACGCCGGTGTGCCTCGACGAGTCGATCACGTCGCGGAAGGCCGCATCCGATGCCCTCGCCTTGGGATCTGCGGCGATCGTCAACATCAAGGCCGGACGGGTGGGTGGATACCTCGAGGCCATCGCGATCCATGATCTGTGCCGAGACGCCGGGGTGCCGGTGTGGTGCGGCGGGATGCTCGAGACCGGAATCGGTCGCGCCGCGAACGCCGCCCTGGCCGCGCTGCCCGGCTTCACCCTGCCGGGCGATGTCTCCGCGGCGGACCGCTTCTACACGCGCGACGTCGTCACCGAGCCGGCGGTGCTCGACGACGGCCATGTCCGCGTGCCGACCGGTCCCGGTCTCGGCGTCGACATCGACACCGACGCGCTCGACGCTTGCACGGTCGAGAAGACCGTCATCCGCGCGTGACCCCCGCCGCCCGCTGTTCACCCGCCCGGTCTGCGGCCCGGTGAACAGCGCAGGAGATTCCACGCTGTCGGGCGTCATCCGGCCCTGCTGACGGACGCGGACCCGCCGACCTCTTCACGACGTGCTCTCCCGAGGCTCGGAGGGTGCGGCCTATCCTGGCGCCATGGCCGACAGCAAAGATGCTCCCGCCCCCGACGGCGCCGGTCGCCGCGCCCAGTCCGAGATCTACCGTGCCGGTGTCACCGGCGCGACCCCGGCCGTGCCGGTCGATCCGCGAGCGCTCGCCGAGGCGGCGAGGCGGCGGATGAGCCGCGAGGCCTTCGCCTACATCGCCGGCGGCGCGGGGTCGGAGCGGACCATGGCCGCCGACCGTGCCGCGTTCGAGCGGTGGCAGGTGTGGCCCCGCCCGCTGCGCGATGTGGCCGAACGCGACCTGTCGATCGAGCTGTTCGGTGTGCGGCGCCCGTCGCCGTTGATCCTCGCGCCGCTCGGCGTGATGGAGATGGTGCACGAGGACGGTGATGCGATGATCGCGCGCGCCGCCGACGGGGCCGGAGTGCCCTATGCGCTGAGCAATCAGGCGTCGAAGCCGATGGAAGATGTGGTGGCCGCCGCTCCGCACGGTTCCCGGTTCTTCCAGCTGTATTGGTCCTCCTCTGACGAGCTGAACGCGTCTCTGCTGTCCCGCGCCGAGCAGGCGGGGTGCGAGGCGATCGTCGTCACTGTCGACACGCACCTGCTCGGATGGCGCACCCGCGACCTCGACCTCGCCTACCTGCCGTTCACGCGGGGGCTCGGAATCGCCCAGTACACCAGCGACCCGGTCTTCCGACGCCTCGTCCAACGCCGTGCGGCGGCCGCGGGTCCGTCTCCGTCGGTGCGGATCACGCCATCGGCGGTGCGGGCCGGGGTGTCGATCGCACGCAGGGGGCGGCCTCTCACCGGGGAGGGCCTGCGGGGGAGCCTGGCGTCACCGCTGCCCCGCGTTGCGGTCGAGACGTTCCTCGACGTGTTCGCCACCCCGTCGCTGACATGGGACGACCTCGCCAAGGCCCGTGAGTGGACGACCCTGCCGATCATCGTGAAGGGGATCGTGCACCCCGATGACGCCGCTCGGGCGGTGGATGCCGGCCTCGACGGGGTGTGGGTGTCCAATCACGGCGGGCGTCAGATCGACCGATCCGTGCCGACACTGGACGTGCTGCCCGAGATCGTCGACCGCGTCGGCGGGGCGGTCCCCGTCGTGTTCGATTCCGGAGTGCGGAGCGGTTCGGATGCGTTCGTCGCGCTCGCGCTCGGCGCCTCGGCGGTGGCGATCGGCCGTCCGTACGCCTACGGGTTGGCCGTCGCGGGGGAGATCGGCGTGCGGGAGGTGTTGCGCAACATCGTGGCCGAGCTCGACATCACCCTGGGGTTGTCGGGCCACACGCGGATCGCCGACGTCGGCCGGGACGCGCTCCGCGCGGTGTGACTCGCGCGCCCGCGTCGACAACACAGGAGATCTGCCGGGTGCGGGTCGCAGCGGCGCCGTCCTGGCCGGGGCGGCGATTCTCCGCAGAGCGGATCTCCTGTGTTGTTCACACCGGTGGGGTCAGAGGTCCCCGCGGGCGCGGGCCTCGCGGCGCGTGAGGGGCTTCGCGTTCCCGCCGGGCGTGCCGGTGGCGGTGGTCTCGTCGGGTGCCTCCGCCTGATCGGCCCACGGGGCGTGGTGGGCGCGCTCGAGCTGGGCGCCTTCGACGTCGACGTTCGGCACGATACGGTCCAGCCAGCGGGGCAGCCACCACGCGGAGCGTCCCAAGAGATGCATGAGCGCGGGCATGAGCAGCATGCGCACGACGAACGCGTCCAAGAGCACGCCGAACGCCAGTCCGAACCCGATCGATCGGATCATGGTCGACTCGGCGAAGATGAACCCGCCGAACACCGAGACCATGATCAGCCCCGCGGCGGTCACCACCGCGCGGCCGGCGCGCAGCCCCCGCATCACGGCGAGGCGCGCGGGCGCCCCGTGCACGAAGGCTTCGCGCATGCCCGAGGACAAGAAGAGCTGATAGTCCATGGCCAGTCCGAACAGGATGCCGACCAGCAGCACCGGGAGGAAGCTCAGGATGGGCCCGGTGGCGTGGAGACCGATGATCTCGGCCCCCCAGCCCCACTGGAACACCGCGACGGTCGCCCCGTAGGTGGCGAACAGCGACAGGATGAACCCGCCGGTGGCGATGATGGGCACGAGGAGTGAGCGGAAGACGACGATCATGATCACCAGCGAAAGCCCGACGACGACGGCGATGTACAGCGGCAGCACGTCGGCGAGGTTCTCGGAGATGTCGATGTTGATCGCAGCCTGACCGGCCACGCCGAGCTCGTACTGGCCGTCGACGGGCGGCAGGGCACGGAGGTCCCGCACGAGTTCCTCGGTCGAGACCGAGCTGGGGCCGTCTTCGGGAACGACCTGGAAGGCGGCCAGGGTGCCGGAATCGGACACGGCGATCGGGGCGACGGCGACCACCCCGTCGAGGTCGGACAGCGCCGTGGCGATGTCCAGCTGCGCCTGCAGCTGGGAGGTCTCGTCGAGGTCGCCGGGCAGCGTCGCCGAGATGAGCAGGGTGCCGTTGGCCCCGGCGCCGAAGGCCTCCTCGGTGAGGGAGTAGGCCTGGTAGGCGTAGGACTCCTCGGGTTCGCTGGACCCGTCGGGGAGGCCCACGCGCATCGACAGAGCCGGGATGGCGATGACCAGCAGCGCGATGATCGCCCCCGCCGCGGTGAGGACGGCTCGCCATGTGCCCATGGGCTTTGCTCCGGTGTCCTCGTGGTGGACCGTGCCGATCTTCGCGCGGGCCCGACGGTTGAGGACACGAGGGCCGATGAGGCCGAGGAGAGCCGGTGTCAACGTGACGGCGATGAGGACCGCGATCAGCACGGCGAAGGCGCCGACGGTCCCCATGAGGCCGAGGAAGGGGATGCCGGTGATGTTCAGGGCGAGCAAGGCGATGATGACCGTCGACCCGGCGAAGGTGACGGCGTTGCCGGCGGTGCCGTTGGCGAGGCCGATGGACTCGCGCAGCTCGGCGCCTTCGAGGAGCTGCGTGCGATGGCGGTTGATGATGAACAACGAGTAGTCGATGCCGACCGCGAGCCCGAGCATGATCCCCAGCACGGGGGTGACGCTCGACATGTCGAGCACGCCGGACAGGGAGAGGGCCGCGAGTACGGCGATTCCGACCCCCACGAGGGCTGTGGCGATGGGGAGGGCCGCGGCGACGGCGGTGCCCAGCATGACCAGCAGCACGATGGCGGCGATCGCGAGTCCCACGATCTCGCCGATGCCCACGAGGTTCGGGACCGACTGGGCGAGCGTCGACGAGAAGGCGTACTGGACGCCGTCGATCGGGTTCGCCTCGACGAAGGAGATCACCGCATCTTTGGTGGTGGCGTCGAGTTCGAGGAGCGGCACGTCGAACGAGACGTTGACCAGCGCGGTGGCGCCGTCTTCGGAGACGACACGAATGCCGTCGGACAGGGTGAGCAGGTCGGATCCGAGTTCGAGTTGTTCGGCCGCGTCGGCGAGGTCGGCGCGGCTCTCGTCGATCTCGGTCTGTTGCGTGGCGATCTCACCGCGGGCGGCGTCGATCTGGGTCTGCTGGGCGTCGAGTTCCGCCTGTTGGGCGTCGAGGGCGGCGATCTGCTCGGCGGGGGCGCCGGCGGCCTCGGCCTGCTCGCGCGCGGCGTCCAGCTGCGCCTGGCCGTCGTCGAGCTGGGCCTGGCCGGCGTCGAGGTCCGTCGAGGCGGCGTCGAGTTGCGCCTGGCCGTCGTCGAGCTGGGCCTGGCCGTCTTCGATCTCGGTGCGGCCGTCGGTGATCTCCTGTTCGCGGTCGGCGCGCTCCTGCTCGGTCTGGAACGGGTCGACGACCTGGGCGACGTCGGGCAGGTCGGCGATGCCCTCCGCGACCTGGGCGATCTGGGACTGTTGCTCGGCGTTCAGCGCCTCGCCGTCCTCGGAGTGGAAGACCACCTGGCCGGAGGCGCCGGCGTAGTCCGGCAGCTCTTCGGCCAGCTCGTCGATGACTTCGCCGGAGGCGGTGCCGGGCACGTCGAAGCTGGTCGCGAGCGTGCCGAAGCCCACCGCGAACGCCGCGCCGGCGAGCCCCAGGACGGCCAGCCACGCGACGATGACGATCCATGCGCGTTTCGCCGACGCCTTGCCGAGCCGGTACAGCAGTTCCGCCATGATCACCTTTCGAGGACGCGTGGGAGCGACGGTCAGCATACGATACGTAGCGTCTCGCAACCTGAATCGAGGATGAATCGTGACCGATCGGAGAGGTGGCGCACCCCGCAGCGAAGCGGCGCGCCTGGCGATCCTGCGCGCGACCGCGCGACTGTTCCTGCAGCGGGGGTTCGCACACCTGAGCATCGAGGGGATCGCCGCCGAAGCCGGGGTGGGAAAGCAGACGATCTACCGTTGGTGGCCGATCAAGAGCGATCTGGTCGCCGAGGCGCTCCTCGAGGGCATGCTGATGCCGGAGCACGTCGTGCCGCGATTCGATGGTGCGTTGCGCGATGACCTGGTGCACTGGATGCGGACGGTGATGGCGTTCGTCGACGACCCGCGTCACGACGAGATGCTGAAGTCCCTCGTCGCCGCCGGTACGGTCAATCCGGCCATCGGTGAGCGTGTGCGCGAGAACCTGGGGGCGGATGCCGACCTGGTGCGCCGGCTGGAACGCGGCGTGATGGACGGGGAACTGTCCGCCGCCGCGCCGGTGGGGTCGATCGTCGAGCTGCTGATCGGTGCGATCGTGTTGCGGATCGTGGTGCGCTCGGACGCCGAACACGAGGGGGAGGCCGAGCGGCTTGTCGACGTGGTGCTCGGTCGCTACGCGCCCGGCGAAGGCTGATCCGGCGATGCGCCGGTCATCCGCTCATTAGAATCGGGGGATGCCGGCGTCGCCGGTCTCGCGCGATCTGCGCACCCCCGCCTCAGAACGACCATTGGAGCCACCGTGGCCGAGCAGTCCCGTCTCGACAAAGTCATCGCCCTCGCCCGTCATCGCGGGTTCGTCTTCCAAGCGGGCGAGATCTACGGCGGGTCGCGGTCGGCGTGGGACTACGGTCCTCTCGGCACCGAGCTGAAGGAGAACATCCGCCGCCAGTGGTGGCAGACCTTCGTCCGCGGTCGCGGCGACATGGTGGGGTTGGATTCGTCGATCATCCTGCCCAAGCGCGTCTGGGAGGCCTCCGGGCACGTCGCGACCTTCACCGACCCGCTGGTGGAGTGCCTGCAGTGCCACAAGCGGTTCCGCGCCGACAACCTCATCGAGGACTTCCAGGCGCGGAAGGGGCGTGCCGCCGAGAACGGTCTGGCCGACGTGCCCTGCCCCAACTGCGGGACGAAGGGGCGCTATACGGAGCCGAAGGCGTTCTCGGGACTGGTGAAGTCGTATCTCGGCGTCGTCGACGACGAATCAGGCCTGCACTTCCTGCGTCCCGAGACGGCGCAGGGCATCTTCGTGAACTTCTCCAACGTGCTCACCGCGAGCCGCAAGAAGCCGCCGTTCGGGATCGGCCAGGTGGGCAAGGCGTTCCGCAACGAGATCACCCCGGGGAACTTCATCTTCCGCACCCGCGAGTTCGAGCAGATGGAGATCGAGTTCTTCACCGCCCCGGACGAGGCCGGCGAGTGGTTCGACCACTGGGTCGAGGCCTGCTGGAGCTGGTTCATCGACCTCGGCGTGGACCCCGACAACATGCGGCGCTTCGACGTTCCCGAAGACGACCGCGCGCACTACTCGGCCGGCACGATCGACGTCGAATACCGCTTCGGCTTCCCGGGCAAGGAATGGGGCGAGCTGATGGGTATCGCCAACCGGACCGACTACGACCTGAAGAGCCACACCGAGGCGTCGGGGCAGAGCCTGACCTTCTTCGACCAGGCCTCGGGGGAGAAGTACATCCCGTACGTCATCGAACCGTCGTTCGGCCTCACCCGCGCCATGATGGCCTTCCTCGTCGACGCCTATCGCGAGGAGGAGGCGCCCAATGCGAAGGGTGGCACCGACACGCGCACGGTTCTCGGTCTGGATCCGCGTCTGGCCCCCGTGAAGGTGGCCGTGTTGCCGTTGTCGCGCAACGAGAAGCTGTCGCCGTTGGCACGCGAGGTCGCCGATCGGGTTCGTGCGCACGGATGGAACACCGACTTCGACGACGCCGGGGCGATCGGTCGCCGCTACCGCCGTCAGGACGAGATCGGCACACCGTTGTGCGTCACGGTCGACTTCGACTCGCTCGAGGACCGTGCCGTGACCGTGCGTGACCGCGACACGATGGCGCAGGAGCGGGTCGCGCTCGACCAGCTCGACGCCTATCTCGGCGAGCGTCTCCGCGGGGCCTGACCACCGCCTCCGGCCCCGCATCCGCCCCGCAGGGGTGGGAGCGGGGCTCAGTCGATGACGGTGATGCGGGCGTACTCGCCGCCGCCACCTTCGACGTAGGCGAGAGTGCGCTCCAGGATGCCGCGGAGTACCGCCTCGTCGACCTGCTCGAGGTCTTTGATGTACAGGCATCCGACCCCACTCGAGTGGGGACCGAGCTCTGCCAACGCCTGCTCGTGCGCCTCGATCGAGTCGAGGTAGATCGTCGACGCGGTCTTGCGTGGCGCGAACGCCAACACGGGCATATCGCCTTCGTTGCCGGTGGGGTAGCGGTAGTGGCACCTGCCGAACCCGACGATCGTGCCCCACAGGGCGGGTTCGCGACCGCTGATCTCACGCATCATGTCCACCAGGGCGTGCGCGTCGCGTTGCCGCTTCGCGGGGGTGACCTCCGCGATGAACGACGCGACGCTGCCGTCGGTCCTCTTCACTTCTTCGCCTCCGCCTTCATGGCGCGCTTGTACTCGCGCACCTTCGTCAGCGACTCCGGCGAGGTGATGTCGGCGACGCTGCGGTACGCGCCCTCGTCGCCGTAGGCACCCGCGGCTTCCCGCCAGCCGGCGCCGTCGTATCCGTACTGCTTGCCGAGCAGGGCGAGGAAGATCTTCGACTTCTGCTCGCCGAATCCCGGTAGCGACGTGAGGCGATTGAGGACGGTGGCACCGTCGGGATCCCCCTGGGTCCAGATGGCCGCGGCATCCCCACCCCACATGTCCGTCACCGTCTGACACAGCGCCTGCACACGACCGGCCATCGAGCCGGGGAAGCGGTGCACGGCCGGGGCCTGCGAGAACGCCGAGGCGAACGCGTCGGGATCGTAGGCGGCGAGGGCGCGCGCATCGATCGTCCCGACGCGGTCGCGGATCTTCGCTGGACCGGCGAACGCGACCTCCATCGCCACCTGCTGGTCGAGCAGCATCCCGATGAGAAGAGCCAGTGGGTCGTCCGAGAGCAGCCGATCGGCCGCCTCGTCGCCGGTGATGCGAAGGTCCATGGACTCATCATCCCACCCGCGCACATCCGCGACAGTGCGCACAGATGTGCGAACGCGTCCAGGTCGGGGAGGATGGAGGGGTGACCCAGGAGTTCGACGAGCTGGTTTCCCACGCCCACGACACCCGCGTGGTGGTGGTCGGCGGCGGTGTCGCCGGCCTCGTGGCCGCGCTGGAGTGCGCGAAGGTCGGGATGCAGGTGACGGTGCTCGAGGGGGCGGACCGCCCCGGCGGCGCCATCCGCACCGCGCAGGTCGCCGGCATCCGACTCGACACGGGGGCGGAGAGCTACGCCACCCGCGGGGGTGCGGTGCGCGCACTCCTGGACGAGCTCGGCCTCGAGGATCGCGTGACATCACCCGCCGCGGGGGGCGCATGGCTCGTGGGTATCCCGGGGGTGGGCGCTGCGCCGCTGCCCACCGGGGGCGTGCTCGGGATCCCCGCGAACCCGTGGGCGCCGGATGTGCGCCGCGTCATCGGGTGGAGTGGGGCATGGCGCGCCTACCTCGACAGGCTGCGTCCGCCGCTGACCATCGGCCACGAGCACAGCCTCGGCCGACTCGTGCGCACGCGACTGGGGCAGAAGGTGCTCGACAGGCTCGTCTCCCCGGTCACGACGGGTGTGTACTCGGCCCGGCCCGACGACATCGACGCGGATGTCGCGGCCCCGGGGCTGAACGCCGCGCTCACCCGCACCGGTTCGCTCACCGGCGCGGTCACGCAACTGCGCGGCGAGCCGGAGGCCAAACCGGGCGCGGCGGTCGAGGGCCTGGTGGGAGGGATGTCGACCCTGGTCGACGCGCTTGTGGCCCGCCTCGTCGACCTTGATGCGACGCTGACCGCCGGTGCGCACGTCACCGCCGTCGCCCGCGACGCCGAGGCCTGGAACGTGACGGCGACGCTGGCCGACCCGGAAGCGGAGCCGCGGGACGCGGTGTTCGAGGCCGACCTGCTGATCATGGCGACACCGGAGGACACCGCCCGGGCACTGCTCGCCGGCACGGTGCCCGATCTCGCGCGCGAGCCGGGGCCCGCCCCGGTCGTCGAGGTGGTCACCATGGTCCTCGACGCGCGCGAGCTGGATTCGGCCCCGCGGGGCAGTGGCACGCTGACCGTGCCCGGTTCGTACACCGCCAAGGCGCTCACCCACTCGACGGCGAAGTGGCCGTGGGTGGCCCGAGCCGCCGAAGGTCGCCACGTCGTGCGGGTGTCGTTCGGCGCGCAGGGCGAGCCCCCGGTCACCGAGGGCCTCGACGAGGCGGGGGCCGCCGCGCTCGCGCTGAAGGAGGCTTCGGCGATGCTCGGCGTGCCGTTGCCCGCCGACAGCCTGCGCGGTGCGGTGCGGGAGCGCTACGCCCAGGCACAGCCGGGTTCGGCCCTCGGGCGTGCGGCCGAGGTCGCGTCCGTGCGTCGCGCCGTCGCCGCCGTTCCCGGGCTCGCGGTCGTCGGGGCGTGGCTGGCCGGCACGGGGCTCGCCCAGGTCGTGCCGGACGCGCGACGCGAAACCGACCGCGTGCGGCGGTCCGCGCTGTTCGAGACCATCGCGGATGTGGGGGACGGAGACACGCCCGTCTGAAGGGGGTGAGCCCGCGGATGTCAACCCCGGGATGCCGACGCGGGCATACATCGCTACCCTGGAAGCGACCAGCATCTCCAACGATCGTGAGGAGACCCCATGAGGGGCAAGGTAGGACTCGTCATCGGACTGACCGTGGGCTACGTCCTCGGCACGCGCGCCGGCCGCGAGCGTTACGAGCAGATCAAGACCCAGGCCGACAACCTCTGGAACACCGCCCCGGTGCAGAAGCAGGTCGACAAGGTGAAGGACTTCGCGAAGTCCAGCGCCGCGGCCCTTCCCAGCACCGTGTGGGACACGGCGGTGAAGGTCACCAAGGCCGCCACCACCAAGGGCACGCCCGGCGAGCGACTCGACGCCGCGCTGGAGACGGGTGAGAAGTCCGAAAGCGACCTGCAGAAGGCCGCCAAGACCTCCGCCAAGGCCGTGAAGGACGCCGTCGACGACGGCGAGGTGACGGTCGATTCCGGCGGTGCCTGACATGTCGACACCCCGTGGATTCCGCGACCGTGCGGACGACAGCCTCCTGACCCTGGTCGGTGAGATCCCCGAGCTCGTCCGCGCGCTCGTGATCGCCGAGGTCGACGCCGCCAAGACCTGGCTCGCCCGCACCGCGAAGGACGGCGGCTGGGGCGCGCTGTGGATGGTCGCGGCCCTGTTCGTGCTGTTCTGGTCGGTCCCCGCCCTCGGCGCGTGGGCCATCGCCGGACTGTCGTCGTGGTGGCCGGTGTGGCTGTCGGCGCTCGTGGTGTTCTTCGCGATGCTGCTGATCGCGATCATCCTCGCCCTTCTCGGCCTGCTCCGCTTCCGCCGCCTGGTCAAGCGCCAGAACCCCGTCCAGTCCATCGCCCAGGATGTGAAGGAAGTCCGCGATGAGCTCTAACGCTCCGCTGCCCCGCACCGCCGTCCCGCTCGGCATCGACGACCCCGTCGAGAGTGCCCGCGCCGAATTGAAAGCCGCGCTCCTGGCGATCGAAGAGAAGGCGAACGTGCCGCGCCGCGTCGCGGTGGCCACCGACCGCACGATCACCGACGCACGCGCCTTCAGCCAGCGCAACCCCGCCGCAGCGGCGACGCTCGTCGTCGCCGGCGCGGTCGCGATCGGTATCGGCGTGTGGGGCCTGGTCCGGCTGTACACGCGCTGACGGCGACACCGCCGAGTGAACCGTTCCCTCACCGGAACGGCGAAGGTCACGGTGTGGCATCGGTCGGCGACCCCGTTCCCGGCATTCACTCAGCGGGGTATGCTCTGGACAGGCAGTGCAATGGTGCGATTGCTGCCGACGGCGCGAGCCCGAAACCCGGATTCGTTCCGCCCGTCGGCTGCTCGAACGCCCGGGCGGCCGACTCGTGCATCGACGAGAGCCCCCGAATGAACCACACTTCACCGCAGCCCAAGCCCCTCACGGGATGGCGGCTGCTCGTGCCCCGCGGAGGACCGTGGGGCGACGGCGTCGCCGCCACCATCCGCCGCAGCGGCGGTACACCGGTCATCGCGCCGCTGATCAACTTCGCCCCCTCGACAGACCAGGCCACCCTCGAGCAGTCCCTCGCCGACCTCGCCGACGGGGCTTTCGACTGGCTGACGGTCACCAGCGCGACAACGGTCGACGTGCTCTACGCGTACCGTGCGAAGATCCCCGCGACCACGAAGATCGCCGCGGTCGGCGAGACCACTGCGGCGGCGCTGAACGCGGTCGGCTACAAAGTCGATCTCGTGCCCGAACGCGACAACTCCGCCGCGGGTATGGCCGAGCAGATGATCGCCGCCGAGCCCGAACCGCGGCAGGTGCTCACGCTGCGAAGCGAGATCGCCAAGCCGGTGCTCACCCGCATGCTCGTCGAAGCCGGCCACCACGTGCGCAGCGTCGTCGCCTACCGCACCGTGGGTGTTCCGGCGTCCGAGAAGGTCGTCGAAGACGTCCGCTCCGGCCGCATCAACGCGATCCTGATCACGAGCGGATCGGTCGCCGATCAGGTCCGTGAGCAGTTCGAGGTCATCCCCGACACGACGATCATCGCGGCGATCGGACCCCGCACGGCGAAAGATGCCAAGCGCGCCGGCCTGCTGGTCGACGTGATCGCCGAGGTGCAATCGGTGGAGGCGTTGCTCGACGCCGTCTCGCGGTTCCCGATCCCGATCCCGGCCGACGAGTACGCGCCCTGAGCGTGGGCGGTTCCGGAAGCGGCGTGACGCCGCGCATCGTGGTGCTCGCCGGGGGTGTCGGTGGTTCGAAGTTCGTCCTCGGAGCGCGTGAAGCGCTACGTCGGCGTGGCATCACCGCATCCACCGACCACCTCACCGTCGTCGTCAACACCGGCGACGACCTGTGGCTGTCGGGGGTGCGCCTCCAGCCGGACGTCGATTCGATCACCTACGCGCTCGCAGGCGTCAACGACACCGCGCGGGGGTGGGGCCGACAGGACGACTCCGAGCGGGTCAACGCCGAACTGCAGGCCTGGGGCGTCGGGTGGCCCTGGTTCACCCTCGGCGACCTCGACCTGGGTACCCACCTGGCTCGCACCGGCTGGCTCCGGGAAGGGGCGACCCCTACCGGTGTGCTGGAGAGGATGGCGACCCGGTGGGATCTCGGCGCCCGACTCCTGCCGATGACCGACGCCGAGGTTGACACGGTCGTGACCGTCGATGACCCCGACCGGGGGCCGCGGTCGATGCACTTCCAGGAGTGGTGGACGCGGCACCGTGCGACGTTGCCGCCGCTGGCCTTCGACAACCCCGGGATCGAGGCTGCCGCGCCCGCGCCCGGTGTCGCCGAGGCGATCGCCGAGGCCGACGTGGTGCTGATCGCCCCGTCGAACCCTGTCGTGTCGATCGGCCCGATCCTGGCGGTTCCGGGCATCCGCTCGGCCCTGCGGCAGACGTCGGCCCCCGTCGTGGGCGTGTCTCCCATCATCGGCGGGCGGGTCGTGCGCGGCATGGCCGACGTGTGTCTCGGCGCGATCGGGGTGGAGACCTCCGCCGTCGGCGTCGCCGGGCTCTACGGCAGCCGTCGGGACGAGGGGGTGTTGGACGCCTGGCTGGTCGCCGAGGAGGACGCCGACGCGATCGAGACGGTCGAAGCCATCGGACTGACCGCGCACGCGCGGCCGCTCTGGATGACCGACCCGACCCGGTCGGCCGACATCGTCGAGGCCGCACTCGCACAGGCACGCGTGTGACGGTCCCCGACCTCGCCGTCTGGGCGTGGCTCCTCCTCGCGTTCTCGGCCTTCGTCGTCGGTGTCTCCAAGACCGCGATCCCCGGGGTGAACACCCTGTCGGTCGCGATCTTCGCCGCGGTGCTCCCCGCCCGCGAGTCCACCGGGACGCTGCTGCTTCTCCTGATCGTGGCCGATCTGTTCGCGATCGTCGCCTATCGGCGTGACGCGAACTGGAAGGCGCTCCTGCGGCTCGCGCCGGCGGTGCTGGTCGGACTCCTGCTCGGTGCGGTGTTCCTCGCGTTCGCCGACGACGAGTGGGTCAGCCGTGTCATCGGCGTCATCCTCCTCGCCGTCGTCGCGTTCACCCTGCTCCGACGCCGGTTCGCGCCCGCTGTCGCCGGGACCGGTTCTCATCGTGTGGCCGCGGCCGGTTACGGCACGCTCGGGGGCTTCACGACGATGGTGGCCAACGCCGCGGGACCGGTGATGTCGATGTATTTCCTGGCCTCACGGTTCGCGGTGAAGGAGTTCCTCGGAACCGCGGCCTGGTTCTTCTTCCTCGTGAACATCACGAAGCTGCCGTTCTCGATCGGACTGGGCATCATCACCCCGGCCGGTCTTGTGATCGATGCGATCCTGGTGCCACTCGTGGTGATCGGCGCGCTGCTCGGCCGCTGGTGGGCGAATCGCCTCGACCAGCGCCTCTTCGAGCGCCTGGTGATCGTCTTCACGGTGGTCGGGGCCGTCTACCTTCTGTTCTGAGCCGGGCCTGACCCGCAGCTGTCTCCGTCGCCCCATGTGCCTCAATTCAGGCTGTGGAGGTGTGCAGCAGCCCGGGAAGGCTGATTCCGGCGCCCTGAGCCTGAGTTACGGCACGCGGGTGCGGGGTGACAGACGTGACGGACCGGCGTCGGCGCGTCGGTGGTCTGCAGCAGCTACAGAAGGGCAGCGGTGCGCGGGCCGACGCCGAGGGCGGCAGCGGTTTCCAGCTGCTCCGGTGTATCCACGTCTCGACGGACGGTCGAATCGCGCGGGATGGTGATCGCCACGCACCCCATCTCGAGGTGACGCGCGAAGGATTCCTCACCGAAGGCCGATGTCCATTCCTCCCCTGCCGTCGCGGTCACCAGCGTCGAGCCGGTGCCTTCGGTGTCTGCGACGACGGCGCGCGGATGCACAGTGGCGGCGGCGAGCGCTGCGGCGAGGTCGTCGGGTCGGAGGGCCGGAAGATCGCCCAGGAGCGCGGCGCGGTGCGAGTCCGTTCCCGCTGCCGCCATGCCTAGCGCGATCGCCGCGTCGAGGCCGTGTGCCTCCTCCTCGGCGACGAACCGAAGGCCGGGGATGTCGGCGGCGGGCAGCGGCAGGCCTGCGTCGTCGGTGACGACGAACACCTGCGCGACCGCCGGGCACGCCGCCGCGGCGGCGATGGTGTCCAGGGCGATCGCACGCGCCAGACCCTCACGCGACGCCCCGGACGCGAGCCGCGACTTCCCCCGGCGCGCGGGTTTGACCGGAATGACGACGCGCCACCGCTGCCGCGGCGCCGGGTCATCCCCGAGGCCGTGCACCGACTCAGGCTGTGCGGGAGTCATGTGGCCTCTTGCCCGTCGACGGGGTGCCGGCAGCCCGAGTTCGTGCACGCGGGTGGAGCGGACTTCACGGGTGAGGGAGTGGTCCCGTGCGACGGAACTGTCACGACACCGGTCACGAGCCGTACTTCGCGCGCAGCCGCGGGAGGATCTCCGCCCCGTACATGCGCAGGAACTCGGCCTGGTCGTGACCGGGGTCGTGGAAGACGAGGTGGCGGAAGCCCAGTTCGATGTACTCCGAAATCCGCTCGACGTGCTCGTCGGGGTCGGTGGAGACGATGAAGCGGGAGGCCGCGCGCTCGATCGGCAGCTCGGCCGCGCGGCGTTGCATCTCGATCGGGTCGTGGATGTCGCGCTTCTCCTCCGGCGTGAGGGCAAGCGGCGCCCAGAACCGGGTCTTCTCGAGGGCGGTGTCGTGGTCGGGGTGGTACGACACCTTCACCTCGATGAGGGTGTCGATCGCGTCGGAGGCGCGTCCGGCTTTGCCGAGCCCGTCCGCCAGAGCCGGCAGGAGGGTGTCGGTGTACAGCTCGCGGTTCTTGCCGCTGGTGGTGATGAAGCCGTCGGCGATGCGTCCGGCCAGCCGGGTGGCGGCGGGGCCGGCTGCGCCGATGTAGATCGGCACGGGGTGCTCTGCGGCCGGACGGTCGTAGATGGTGGCGTCTTTGACGGAGTAGTAGGTGCCCTCGTAGGTGACCCGCTCGTCGGCCCAGAGTTCCTGGATCATGAGGATGGCCTCTTTGAGGCGCTGGAACCGCTCGGGGGCGTCGGGCCACTCGAGGCCGAGGGTGACCTCGTTGAGGGCTTCGCCGGTGCCGACACCGAGCACGACGCGGTCGGGGAACATCACGCCGAGGGTGGCGAAGGCCTGGGCGATGACGGCCGGGTGGTAGCGGAAGGTCGGGGTGAGGACGGAGGTTCCGATCAGAACCCGCTGGGTGCGGGCCCCGAGCGCGCCGAGCCAGGGGAGGGCGGCGGGGGCGTGGCCGCCGTCGTGCATCCACGGCTGGAAGTGGTCGGAGAGGAAGACGGAGTCGAACCCCATCTCCTCGGCGAGCACGCCGAATTCGACGAGTTCGGTCGGCCCGAACTGCTCGGACGAGGCCTTGTAGCCGAAGCGCAGCGGAAAGGTCATGAGGCTCCTCCTGGGGACGGGCGTGAATGCGGTGTCGGGGTGGATGCGGTGGTCGTCGAGGCCGATGCGGGGTGAAGGAACTCCGACCCGTCGGCGCGGGCGAGACGTTCGCGGAAGGCGTCGACGGTTCCGGGCCACAGCAGGGTCAGGCGCCCGGATCGGGGGTCGACGTACCAGTTGCGGCAGCCGCCGGCGATCCACGGGGTGGATGCGGCGGCGCGGTCGATCTCGGCGGTGTATGCGGCTTCGGCGGCGGGGTCGACCCGCAGCACGCCGGCGTATCGATCGCGTCTGGCGAGGGGGCGCACCGCGTACGCGGCCTGCTCCTCGAGCATGAGCACCGACGAGTTGTGCCCGAGGGAGGCGTTCGGTCCGTTGAGGACGAAGAGGTTCGGGAACCCGGCGACGACGGTCGAGGCGTAGGAGGTCATCCCGGCGCTCCAGTGGTCGGCGAGCGTGCGGTCCTCGCCGACGACGAGGTCGGCATAGGGCTGCCGGGCGGAGGCGAATCCGGTCGCGAGCACGAGCGCGTCCACATGGTGTCGGGAGCCGTCGGCGGCGGTGAGGGTTCCGCCGTCGACGTGCTGGAGGGCGGCGGTGACGAGGGTGACCGCGTCGGATGCGACGGCCGGATAGAACGTGTCCGACAGCAGGACGCGCTTGCATCCGAACGCGTAGTCGGGCGTGAGTGCCGAGCGCAGTGTGGGGTCGGTGACCTGGGAGTGGAGGTGGTCGAGCGCTGCCTGCCGGGCCGTGTCGGCGGCCGCCGCATCGCCTGACCGTGACGCGAACCGCTCCTCCCCTTCGGTGTAGAGGTCCGCGCGCAGGTCGGCGAGGGCCTCCGGATGCCGGGCGAACCGTCGCCGCTCCGCTGCGCTGTATTCGCGTTCCCCGCGGGGGACGATCCAGGCCGGGGTGCGTTGGAAGAGTGTCACGTGGGCGCCGCGGCGCACCAACTCCGGCACGAGCTGTACCGCGCTCGCGCCGGTTCCGACGACGCCGATGCGGCGCCCGGCGACGTCGACCGTGTGATCCCATCGTGCGGAGTGGAACAGGGGGCCGGGGAAGGTTTCGAGGCCGGTGATCTCTGGGATGAGTGGTTCGGTGAGTCGTCCGCACGCGAGGGCCAGTGCGTCGGCGATGACGGTGTCACCGTCTCCGGTGGCCACCCGCCAGGTCGCGCTCTCGGGCTGCCAGACGGCGCCGGTCATCGCGGTGTGCAGACGTGTCCGGGCGCTGACACCGGTGCGGTCGGCGACGTCGACGAGGTAGCGGTGGATTTCCGCGCCGGGGGCGAACACGCGCGACCAGCCCGGGTGTGGATGTTCGGCGAACCCGTACAGGTGCGAGGGCACGTCGCACGCGACGCCGGGGTAGGTGTTGTCGCGCCATGTGCCGCCGACGCTGCCGCCGCGCTCGAGCAGCACGAACGAGTCCCGGCCGTCCCGCAGGAGGGCGAGGGCCATCCCGATCCCGGCGAACCCGGCGCCGATGATCGCGACCTCGACCCGCGTGGTCATCGAATCGGGGTCTTCCGGTTCGCGGGTGGTTCGCGGTAGTCGGTGGTGCGCTGCCGGAACGGTCGGAAAAGGCGCCCGACGAGGGCGGCGGCATCCGGAACGGGGAATTCGAGCCCGGTCTCGATGCCGGCTTCGGGTTTGATGCGTCCGTCGAGCAGAGTGCCGCCGAGGTCGTCGCCGCCCGACTGGAGCAGGACCGCGGTCATCTCCCGCCCGACGCGGGTCCACGGGATCTGCACGTGCGAGATCGCCCCCGACAGCATCAGGCGCGACACGGCAACCATCGCGCGGTGCTCGTCGAGAGGGGAGCGGCCCGGCACGAGCGGCACGCCGCCGCGTGGACCGGGGAGAGGGATGGGGACGAACTCGCGGAACCCCCCGGTGACGGCCTGGATCTCCCGCAGTCGCCGCAGGTGCGTGACGCGCTCGCCGGCGGTTTCCACGTGGCCGTAGAAGAGCACCGAGGTCGAGGAGAACCCGGCACGGTGGGCGGCGGTGACTCCCTCCACCCAGCGGTCGATCTCGAGGTCGGTCGGGGCGATCTTGCCGCGGACCCGTTCGCTCAGCACTTTCACGCCGGTGCCGGGCACGGTGTCGACCCCGGCGTCCTTCATCGCCGCGAGCGCGCCGGCCAGGCCCAGACCACCACGGTCGGCGAGGTCCCAGACGTCCTGCGGCCGGTAGGCGTGCAGGTGCAGGTCGGGCCGCGCGCTCTTCACCGCTCGGGCGATGTCGAGGTATGCCTCGGGGGAGACCCCGGGCGGGAGCATCCCCTGCACGCACAGCTCGGTCGCGCCGAGCCGCCAGGCGTCGTCGGCGATCGCGGCGACATCGTCGAGGCCGAACTGCGTCGGGTCGGAGGCGTCGGGGGCCGTCCGGAACCCGCTCGAGGTCAGGTTGCGGTTGACGACCAGGCTGACGGCTTCACCGACGGTGTATCGCCGGATGTCGTCTGCGGCGGCGGCGAGGGCGTCGAGGTCGCGGCCGGTCACCCGGAGAAGCTCCTCCCATTCGCCGTCGTCAAGCGACCCCGCGTCCCCTGTCGCGCGCGCGATCCGTCGGTCGATGTCGCGGCCGCGTGGTGTGCCGGGTCCAGCCCGTCTCGAGTGGGGTCGGGGGGATCCGGGTGCGGCGAGGCCGGTGGCCGGGTCGGCGACCGCGGTCACGGGGGCGTGCATCGCGGGGTCGAGCCACCGGGCGGGGTCGGCGATGAACTCCGGATGCGCCGTGAGACGCTCGCGCAGCGCGAAACCGAGATCCGCGGTCGCGGCCGCGAGGTCGTCGAGGTGGGGCCACGGGCGTTCCGGGTTGACGTGGTCGGCCGTCAGCGGAGACACGCCGCCCCAGTCGTCGGCGCCGGCCCGCACGAGCAGGGCGAACTCGGCCGGGTCGGAGAGGTTCGGCGGAACCTGCACCCGCATCCGGGGCCCCAGCACGAGACGTGCGGTCGCGACGGCGGCGACGTACTCGAGCAGGTCGGCGTCGGGTGCGCCCTGCATGGCGGTGCGCGGCTTGGCGCGGAAGTTCTGCACGATCACTTCCTGCACGTGCCCGTGTCGAGCGTGTGCGTCGCGGAGCGCGAGGAGCGATTCGGCGCGGTCGTGCACGGTCTCGCCGATGCCGACGAGGATGCCGGTGGTGAACGGGATCCGGGCGCGCCCGGCATCCTCGATCACCTTCAGGCGCACGTCGGGGTCTTTGTCGGGAGAGCCGTAGTGCACCTGCCCCGGCTCCTCGTACAGTCGGCGCGAGGTCGTTTCGAGCATCATGCCCATGGACGGCGCGGTCGGGCGCAGCGCGTGGAGTTCTTCCGCGCTCATCACGCCGGGGTTCAGGTGAGCGAGCATGCCGGTCTCGGCGGTGATGAGACGCGCGATGTGGGCGACGTAGTCGAGGGTGGATGCGAACCCGCGTTCGTCGAGCCACGCGCGTGCTTCGGGCCAGCGCTCTTCGGGGCGGTCGCCGAGGGTGAGGAGGGCCTCTTTGCAGCCGAGTGCGGCACCCTGCCGGGCGACGGTGAGTACCTGCTCGTCGCTCATGAACACCGGTTTGCGCTTCTTGAGGAGCTGACCCGGGGTGTCGACGAAGATGCAGTAGTGGCAACGGTCGCGGCACAGGGTGGTGAGCGGCACGAACACTTTGCGCGAATAGGTGATGACCCCGGCGCGGCCGGCCGATGCGAGACCCGCGTCGCGCATCCGCCCCGCCGCCGTGAGCACGGTGTCGAGGTCGTCGCCGGCGGTGAGGAGGGTCACGACCTCGTCGACGGTGAGGTCGGCCCCGGCTTCGGCGCGGGCGATGGCGCCCCGTACCGCGGGCGCCTTCGCCGGGCCGGCGGACCGGGCGGGTTCGAGCAGGGTCACCTCCCCAGTCTCGCACCGCGCACGGGTGCCGGGTTGATGGACTGTCGTCGACCGCGCGATATCGAGCGTCGTTGTTGCGGCGACCAAGAAGGGCGGTTGCTCAGAAGGGTGCCGCGGTGACACCCGCTTCGGAGAGGTCGGATGTCACCGCAGCTCTTCTCCCGCGAGATGGCGACCGAAGTTGGTCAGAGCCTCATCCCAGCCGTCATAGACGTTGTGATCGCCGGGCTTCCCGTCGAATCCCCGCAGATGGAAGACGAGTTCGGTGCGGTCGCCTTGTGCGGTGAGCGTGAGTGTGATGACGGGTGCCCCGTCGATCGGTGCGTTCGGTTCGCCCCAGGTGAAGACAAGCCGACGCATCGGGTTGACCTCGAGGAACTCGCCCCCGGTCGGGAACGTCTCGCCCGTCTTGTCGTTCGTCATGGTGTACGAGTACCGGCCACCGACGCGAACGTCGAACGAAACGGTTTCGGTCGATACCCCGAACGGGCGCAGCCACTGCGCGAGTTCGGCTTCTTCCGTCCATGCCCTCCAGACGAGTTCGGGTGGGGCGTCGAACACTCGGGTGATCGAGAACTCGGAACTCTTGGATGCTGTTGTGGATGTGCTCATGGTCCTTCCTCCGGTGGGTCGTTGGTTTCCGTTCGGGTCTTCATCTGCTGCACATGTGCTTCGACGGCGTCGAGACGCAGGCTCCACTCGCGCCGTTGCTCCTCCACCCACGCCGAAGCCTGATCGAGGGGCTCCGCCTGCATCGACAGGGTCCGCCACTGCGCGTTCGTGGTGCGTGACACCAGCCCTGCACGCTCAAGCACCTTCAGGTGTTGGGAGATCGCCGGCGCACTCATCGCGAACGGTTCGGCGACCTCGCCCACTGTTGCGGGCGCGTGCGCCAGGCGCGAGAGGATCTCGCGGCGGGTCGGGTCGGCGAGGGCGGCGAAGACAAGGCTGAGCGGGTCCGTAGCAGGCATTTCCAGAGATCCTTAATGAAGTTATTGCTTAACTACTAGTCGCGGTTCGTCCGCTTGTCAACCGGTGGCGAAGCGAGCCTCCCGGGTGACGCGACGACGGCGCGGCAAACGCGACGCGTTCTGCTCGATGATCGTTGCCTGTCCGTAAGCAAAACGGTCGGGAAGGGTCGCGGGCCGCTGGCAGACTAGAGGCATGGTCACGCTCCTGCTCGATTCGGCGCACCTCGAGGTCGCGCTGTCGGGTGCCGAGCGTGCGCTGGCCTTCCGCAAGGAGAACATCCGCGTCGAGCGTTCGACGATCGCCAAGGTGCAGCTCACCGAAGACCCGTGGCACTGGCTGCGCGGCGTCGCGCACCCCGGCACCTACGTGCGCGGCATCGTCGCGATGGGCACGTGGGAATCGGCCGGCGCGAAAGACTTCGCAATCGTCCGCCGGCGCCGAGCGGGTGTCGTCATCGACCTCGACGGCCACCCCGACTTCCAGCGCCTCGTGCTCACCACCAGGCACGGCATCGAACTCGTCCAGGCGCTCCGCCTCGACGCCGATGACGAGCCGGAGGATGTGGTCACCCTCGCCGCCACCGGCGCGATACCGACCGCCACCGGCACTGCTGACGACGACGCCACGGCGTAGCAGGAGAGGCGTCCGCGTCGGCTGACCGGTGTGGCCCGCCGGGGCGCGCGATAGCGTGAGGGCGTGAGCGAAAACACCGCCTCGGTCGACGACGCCGACGTCCTCGTGCGCCTGCGCGGCGCGCTCGGGCATCTCACTCTGAACCGCCCCCGCGCGATCAACGCGCTGAGCCTCGACATGGTGCGCCACCTCACCGCCGCGCTGGATGCGTGGCGTGAATCACCCCACGTCGACACGGTGCTTATCGACGGTGCCGGGGACCGCGGCCTGTGCGCGGGCGGCGACGTGCGAGGGCTCCGCGAGCAGATCATCGCCGGTCACCCCGAAGCCACCGGCGAGTTCTTCCGTGCCGAGTACGCCCTCAACGCCGCCATCGCGGAGTATCCGGTGCCGATCGTCGCGCTCGCCGACGGGATCACCATGGGAGGCGGAATCGGACTGGCCGGTCACGCCCGCATCCGCATCGTCACCGAGCGCTCACGCCTGGCGATGCCCGAGACGCGCATCGGATTCACCCCCGACGTCGGCGGAAGCCTGCTGCTCGCCCGAGCTCCCGGCCGCCTCGGAGAGTACCTCGCGCTCACCGGGGCATCGATGACCGCCGCCGACGCGCTCTACGCCGGATTCGCCGACCACCTCGTGCCCACCGCGCATCTCCCCGCGCTCGCCGAGGCGCTCGAGACCCGCGCCGACCCCGGCTCTCCGTCGGAGATCGTCTTGCTGTTCGACGACACTCCCGATGACTCCCCGTTGGAACGCGCCCGCGGCTGGATCGACGACGCGTTCGCCGCCCCCACCGTCTCCGAGATCGTCGATCGCCTGCGTGCCGGCGACGTCCCGGAGGCGCACGCCACCGCGGACACGCTCGACGAGCTCTCCCCGACGGCGTTGACCATCACGCTCGACGCGGTCCGCCGCGCCCGCGGCCTCAGCCTGCGCGACGCCCTCGAGCAGGAGTATCGACTCGTGCAGTGGTTCGCGACCACCCAGCCCGACCTCGCCGAGGGCATCCGAGCCCAGCTCGTCGACAAAGACCGCTCCCCGCGCTGGCAGCCGGACACCCTCGACGGCCTCGCCCCCGACCTTGTCGATCAGGCGTTCTCCTTCGCCCCCGCCGTGCCGCTCTGGGGATGACGCTGTGGCACGTCGACCCATCACCCGGCACCGTCGACGGTGGTCGCTGGGCATCGCCGTCGACTGGTTCTTCTTCACCTTCGCCGGACTCGCGGCGATCTGGCTCGCCTACCTGAGCTTCACCGAATCGTTCACCCTCGGATGGTGGGGCATCCTCAGTGTGCTGGCGTTCTGGGTGCTGCTGGCCTACCTCGTGCTGCCGCGGTTGCACCGCATCCTCACCACCGTCTACGTGCCCGAGTACTTCATCGGACGCGCCCGCACGAGCGACGGGTTGCTCGGCGACCCCGTGAACCTCGCCTTCATGGGCGAAGGCGACCAGATCGAGGCGGCGCTGCAAGCCGGGGGATGGACCCGCGCCGACGACGTCACGCTCGCGTCGTCATGGCGCATCATCACCTCCACGATCACGCGTCGCAGCTACGAGCATGCCCCGGTCAGCCCCCTGTTCCTGTTCGGCCGCCAGCAGGACTTCGCCTATCAGCAGGAGGTCGACGGCAACCCCGGCCAGCGTCACCACGTGCGGTTCTGGAAGTGCCCCGACGGATGGCTGCTCCCCGGCGGGCGACGTGTGGACTGGCTCGCCGCGGGAACTTTCGACACCTCGGTGGGACTGTCGCTGTTCACCCTGCAGGTCACCCACAAGATCGACGCCGACACCGACATCGAACGCGATCACATCGTCGCCACCGTCGCGGCCGACCCGCGCGTGCAGGTCGAGGTCATCGAGGACTTCTCCACCGGATACCACGCGCGCAACGGCGGTGGTGACAGCATCCGCACCGACGGGGATCTCCCGATCGTCGATGTGCGCGCGATGCCACCCGACCGCTCAGCCGCGCGATCCGCGCGAGACGGTGAGGTCACCGCATGACCACGCCACGGGAGCCGCGGGGCGTGCCGAAGCGTCACGCGTACGAGCCGCCCGCCAGCCTCCTGCGCCGGCCGGGCTTCGACCCGCACATGAAACGACCCTTGAGCACGCTTGCGGGGGGCTTGCTGGTCATGCTCAGCGCACTCGCCGGCGCGTTCTTCATCGCCGAGGTTTCGCTGGTCTGGTTCACCGACACCGCCGACGACGTGATCTGGATGGTCGGCGACGAACTGCACGACGACCGCCTCGACGCTCTCCTGGTGTTCGCCATCGGTGGCGGCATCCTCGTGCTCGCCGAGTTCCTTCTCGCCTTCCTCGTCATCCGCGGCCGCAACTGGCCGCGCGTGACGGTCATGACCTTCTCGTCGCTGACGATCTGTGCCTCTTTCGCGAGCTGGTGGTCCGGTGGCCAGGAGGTCACCTTCGACACGAGTCTCCTCGCCGTCGCCACCGACGTGCTCATCCTGCTCGCGCTCTCCTCGCGCGATGCCGCCGCCTATGCGCGGCGCTTCGAGGTCGTCGCCGACGAATGAGCGCCGAACGACCGAGCCCCTGGTGCGACGGCGGAGGGATGCGTAGCCTGCGGGTATGAGTGAGAAGTCGGAGTCGTCGAGCGGCGATCGGGAGCCGTTCATCGTCGTCGGCGTCGACGGATCGCGGGCGAGCATCGCGGCCGTGACGTGGGCGATCGATCATGCGCGACGGATCGGAGCGCGCGTGGAGGTCATCGGTGCGTGGGAGGTGCCGTGGAGCGAACTCGTGTCGCCGACGAAGGTCGACGACGACTACTTCCGGCAGGTGCGCGAGCGACTTGAGCCGGCGATCGCCGAGGCGCTGACCGGCGCCGACGACGTCCACACCGTCGTGCGGATCGTCGAGTGGTATCCGGGGCCGGCACTCGTGCAAGCCGCCGAACATGCCGAGATGCTGGTGGTGGGCAGCCACCGGTACGGGGTCATGGGCGGGATGCACCTCGGCTCGGTCGCCAGCTACTGCGCGCACCATGCGCCGTGCCCGGTTCTCATCCATCGACACCGCTGACCTCGGTGTGCATCGAGTGAGCCGCGAGCGAACCTGAGAATCGGGCAAAAGAAATCTCAGTAGCCTGGGTTCCTCACCGCCGCGCCCGCGACGGGAGGTCCGGGAGGCGCCGTGTTCGACAGTCCGCTGTCCGCGTCCGCCTACGACCTGCTCGGCGTCGACCCCGCCGCCGACACCGAGACGTTGCGCAAGGCCTACCGCCTGAAGCTGCGGCAATCGCACCCGGATGTCGGTGGTGACGCCGCCGTGTTCGTGCAGGTGCAGCGGGCGTGGGAGTTGGTCGGCACCGTCGAAGCCCGCGCCTCCTACGACCGGCGCCACGGATTCGGAGAGGCTGCGGCCTCCAGCTCCGCAACGGGCGCATCGGCCCCCGAACCCGAGCCGGAGAAGCCGGCCTGGAGCACACCCGCCCCGCCGCGTCCGTCGGCGCGCCCCGACACCCGCCCCCGCGCCCGCAGCCACGGTCAACCCGGCGGTTGGCGACGGGAGAAGTACCTCGAGCTCATCCGCGAATGGGTCGGCCGCGGCGTGGAGATCCCCGACCCGTACGTACCGCACCTGGTGCGCTCGGCGCCGCACGAGGTGCGCCGGTTGCTCGCCGATGCCCTCGCCGAAGAGGCCACCGCGGTGATCGTCTCCGAGCTCGGGATGGGCTACACGGCCTGGCACGACATCGATGCCGGCCGCGCGAAGCTCGACCACATCGTCCTCGGCCCGAGCGGGCTGTACGGCATCCTGTCCGAAGACTTCGGCAGGCCGGTGCGCATCAAGCGCGGTGAGGTCGCCGACGTCGACGGCGGTCCGATCGCGACCCACGTCGCCGCGCTTCGTGCGGTCGGACGCGCCGCGCGCGTGAAGTTCGGTGGGGCGATCGTCGTCCTCCCCGACGACGACGTCGAACACGCCATCCAGGAGATCGGCAAGGTGCGCGGGATCCCGACCGCCGTCGTCGCTCGCTCGGCCCTGTCGACGGTGCTGCGGCGCGGGGTCACCGGCACACGGCCGCTGGGCGGTACCGAGGTGTTCGAGATCCGCACCCGCCTCCAGGCTGCCGTCCGCTTCGCCTGATTCGCCTGATCCCGTTCCGCGCCCCGCGCCGGACTCAGCCGTTCAGGCCGAAGAGGTCGAGCGGATGCGTGAGCCGCCACCACGCGCTCGGGTCTTCGATGTCGTCGGCGAGCTCGAGCGTCACCGTCGCGGCGTCGAGCGGGCCGGAGACCGACATGTCGCCGACGACCTCTCCCGCGTCGCGGGCGTCGTCGAGGTCGTACGAGGCGTCGACGGTCGCCGTGCCGCCGTCCCACAGGATCACCGACGCATCGTCGGACACGACGATGTCGACATCCGACCCCCACAGCGTCGAGACCGTCCCGGCGACGGTCCCGGCCGTCACCGAGGGCTCCGGCTGCAGCGCCGCGGTGGCCTGTTCGTACAGCGACCGAGAGGCGTCGTCGCGTCCGTCGGCGTCGGACTCGCCGAGTACCGAGCCGTACAGGCGCACCGTGGCGTCGCCGATCACGACGTCTTTCGCCGAAAGCAGGTTCCAGCTGCCGTCGAGCGTGCCGGTCTTGACCCCGACGACCCCGTCGTCGGCCAGCAGCGAATTCGTGTTCTCGACCAGCCCCGCTCCGGGGAGCTCGACGGATGTCTTCGCCACGATCTCGGCGATGATCGGATCGGCCAGCGCGCGCGAGGCCAGCGCGAGCAGGGAGGCCGCGTCGGCGGTGTTGCCCGAATCGATACCGGTCGGCTCGACGACCGTGATCCCGGTGAGCCCGTGCTGCGACAGCCACGTGTTGGCCGCGTCGGCGAACAGGGCGTCGGAGGGCCAGATGCGGCTGGCCAGGCGGTCGGCGTAGTTGTTGGCCGAGCCGATCAGCATGCCCTCGAGCATCTGGTACTCCGTCAGCGACCCTCCCACCGGCACGTCCAGCGCCGACTCGTCGCGGTAGCGGTACTCCCAGTACTCCGCGCTGTCGGCGGCGGTGAAGTAGTACTCGGGCCCCTGCTCTCCGGCCGCAAGCGGCATCCGGTCCAACACGACGAGCGCGGTGACGACCTTCGTGATGCTCGCCATCGGCACCACCGCATCCGCCGAAGCGAGGGTCGTCGGGATGCCCGCGACCGAAACGGCCGACGACCCCGGCTCAGGCCAGGCCATCTCGACGGTCGCCGACGGGATGGGATCGACCGTGACGGCGGTCACCGTGGGCGCCACCGCGTGCAGAGGCCACAGCAGCGTCGTCGCGGCGTATGCGCCGGCCACGACCGCGACGACCAGCGTCGGCCACACGACGCTCGGGCGCCACAGGCTCCGACGTGGACGCTCGGTGAGCAGATCGGCACCCACCGAGGTGTACGAGGTGGTCGCGGTGGACAGGTCGGTCGGCGCCGACGTCCGCGCGAGCGCGGCCGTGTCGACCCACGCGAGGGCTGCAGTGGTCGGGGATGCGGGGGTGATGTCCGGAGGTTCCGCCTCCGATGCGGGCTCCGGCAGCGGTTCTGATGCGGGCACGTGTGCGGGCTCACGCGCAGGTTCGGCATCGGGCGCGGACTCCGACGAGTCTGCCGCGTCGCCCGGCATCGGTGCCCCCGACGCGTCGAGCGCCTGCGCGGCGACCGAAATGGGCGTCAGCGCCGCATCGTCGTCGCGTGCCGGGAGGTGGAAATCCGCGGTCTCCGCGGACGCGGTGTCGCCGCCGGTCGGGTCGGACGAGTGGGGGCGCGCCCGCAACGCTCGGCGGGTCGTGGGCGGCGCATCCTCCACTGTCACCAGGCCAAACTATCGCGTCGCCGCCGCGATATACTCATCGGCACACACCGCGGGAGTCCGACGAGTCGGGCTGAGAGGGAGCGACACGCGCTTCGACCGCCGAACCTGATCCGGATCATGCCGGCGCAGGGAGGGAGTACCAATGCACGCATCCACGCGTACGTCCACATCCGATTCCACCGTGACGGGCCCGGCCTCGAGCCGATTCCGCTGGCGCATCGTCGACATCGTCGTCGCCAGCGTCATCGCCGTCGCCTGCGCCGGGATCTTCCTCGTCTGGAACGTCGCCTACGAAGGCCCGTCGTCGATCCTCACCCCGCTGCTGCCCGGGGTGCAGGGGCTCGTGGCAGGACCGTGGCTGATCGCCGGCGTGCTGGGCGGACTCATCATCCGCAAACCCGGCGCCGCGCTCTACACCGAGACCGTCGCCGCCGTCATCTCCGCGCTCGTCGGCAACGCATGGGGCCCCCTCACGATCGTGTCGGGGCTCGTCCAGGGGCTCGGCGCCGAACTGGTGTTCCTCATCTTCGCCTACGCCGTGTGGCGCCTTCCGGTCGCGATGCTCGCGGGCGCCGGCGCGGGGCTGGCGTGCGGTATCAACGACCGCATCCTCTGGTACCCCGGCGCCGACGTGCTGTTCACCGCCGTCTACATCACCTCCACCACCATCTCGGGTGTCGTGATCGCCGGCCTCGGTGGCTGGCTGATCATGCGCGGTCTTGCCGCGACGGGTGCGCTCAACCGCTTCGCCGCGGGACGCGACGTCACCCGACGCGTGTAGTGGCGGCGGCATCCGCGACACCCGCCGTCGAGGCGCGCGGGTGGGGGTGGCGATACGCCACCCGCCACGCGTGGGCCGTGCGCGAGGCGACGTTCCGCATCGGCGCGGGTGAGCGTGTGCTGCTGCTCGGTGCGTCCGGATCGGGGAAGTCCACCCTGCTGCAGGGCATCGCCGGGGTCCTCGGCGGCGCCGACGAAGGGGAGCAGGAGGGCTGGCTGCGCGTGGCGGGGGAACCCGCCGCGGCGGCGCGCGGCGTATCCGGCCTCGTCCTCCAGGATCCCGACAGCCAGACGGTGCTCGCCCGCGTCGGAGACGACGTCGCCTTCGGGTGCGAGAACCTCGGGGTGCCACGCGAGGAGATCTGGCCCCGGGTGCGGCACGCACTCGACGCGGTCGGGCTCGACGTGCCGCTCGACCGCGCCACCGCGGCGCTGTCGGGCGGGCAGAAGCAGCGGCTTGCCCTTGCCGGAGCGGTCGCCATGCGGCCCGAGGTGCTGCTCCTGGACGAACCCACCGCGAACCTCGACCCGGCCGGTGTCGCCGAGGTGCGTGACGCGGTCGGCCGCGCCCTCGACGCCACCGGCGCGACCCTCGTGGTCATCGAACACCGCATCGACGTGTGGCTGCCCCTGGTCGACCGCGTGATCGTGCTCGCCCCCGGCGGGGGAGTGGTCGCCGACGGCACGCCCCGAGACGTCCTCGGTGTCGGCGCATCCGGCTCGTCGACTGCACGGGAACTCGCCGATCGCACGGGTTCCGGCGCGCCAGAGGCCGTGCACCCGACGGAAGGTCGCGCACTCGATGTGTCGGCGGGCGACGCGGTGCGTGAGGCGGCGGTGAGGGGTGAGGATGCGGTGCCGCGGCGTGCGCGAGAGCTCGCCGCCGTCGGCGTGTGGGTTCCGGGACTGCCGCCGGCGTACCCGCCGCCGACGGCGCCCCCGGGTGACGTGCTCCTCAGTGCGCGCGACCTGGTCGTGGCGCGCGTGCCGGGAACCCCCGTCGCCGGTCCGGTGGACCTCGACGTGCGCGCCGGCGAGGTACTCGGGGTCGTCGGCCCCAACGGTGCGGGGAAGTCCACTCTCGGGCTCACCCTCGCGGGGCTCCTGCCCGCCGAGTCCGGGGTGGTCGAGGCCGCACCGGCGCTCGCCGTCGGCGCCTCGCCCCGACGTCGGCGCGACGGGCCCACGCCGCATCCGGTGACGTGGTCTTCGCGCACCCTCCTCACCCGCATCGGTGCCGTCCTGCAGGATCCCGAACACCAACTCCTCGCGCGCACGGTCCGCGACGAGCTCGAGGTCGGGCCGCGCGCGCTCGGCCTGCCTGCCGACCGCATCGCCGCCCGCGTCGACGAGCTGCTCGACCGGCTCCGTCTCGCGCCGCTCGCGGCCGCGAACCCGTACACGCTCTCCGGCGGCGAGAAACGGCGGTTGACCGTCGCCGCAGCCCTGGCGACGAGGCCGCGCGTACTCGTGCTCGACGAACCGACGTTCGGGCAGGATGCCCGCACGTGGGCCGAGCTCGTCGCGATCATCGCGCGCCTGCGCGACGGTGACGGCGACGACCCGCCGCTTGCCGTCGTCGCCGTCACCCACGACGCCGCCGTCCTCGAAGCCCTTCACGCCCGCCGCTTCCCCGTGGGGCAGGTGTCGGCGTGAGCCCCGAGGCCGGTCGCGGCGTCGTCGCGCGCCTGAATCCGGTGGCCAAGCTCGGCGCGGCCCTCGCCATCGCCCTGCCCCTCGTGGTGACCATCGACCCTGTCTCGGCGCTCGTCGCCCTGCTGCTGGAGTTGCCGCTGCTGCTGGCGGCAGGGC
Source organism: Microbacterium sp. (assembly GCA_002703245.1). Lineage (GTDB taxonomy): Bacteria > Actinomycetota > Actinomycetes > Actinomycetales > Microbacteriaceae > Microbacterium > Microbacterium aquimaris. The sequence continues at coordinate 9,360 of NZTV01000041.1, read as the reverse complement.
TCTCGCCTCGCCAGTTCTGGCTGCGCACCCTGCCGCTGTGGATCGCCGCGCCCGCATCCGCCGTGACCATCGCCCTCTACGGCGCCGCATCGGGGGAGATCTACGTCGAGTGGCTCTTCGTGCGTGTGAGCGAGGGCTCGCTCATGCTCGCGCTTGCGACCTTCCTGCGCGTGCTGGCGATCGGGCTCCCCGCCGTAGTGCTGTTCGTCACCGTCGACCCCACCGACCTCGCCGACGGGCTCGCCCAGATCGTGCGCCTCCCCGCCCGCTTCGTCCTCGGAGCCCTCGCGGGCATGCGGATGCTCGGACTCCTGGCCGACGATTGGCGCGCCCTCGCACTCGCGCGTCGCGCCCGCGGAGTCGCCGACACCGGGCGCATCCGTCGGGCGTTCGGGATGGCGTTCGCGCTGTTCGTGCTGTCGATCCGCCGCGGCTCATCGCTCGCGACCGCCATGGAGGCGCGTGCGTTCGGGGCGCCCGGTCGACGCACGTGGGCGCGCGAGTCCCGTTTCGGCGTCGGCGACACGGCGTTGGTCGTGGCCGGCGTCGCCATCAGCGCGACGGCCCTCGCGGTGTCGATCGCCGTCGGCGCCTTCAACCCGATCCTCGGCCCCGCCTGACACTTCACCCCGGTCGTCCCCCGCCGCGCGCCGCCCCGGTCGCTGCGAAACCACTTTCGTCGCGAGACACCCCGCATTGCGTGGTGTCTCGCGCCCGGAGTGGTTTCTCGTGGGGGCGCGGGGTCCGCTCAGGTGGCGTTCCAGAGCGCGCGGTAGTGCGCACGACGCTCGCGGCGACGGCGATGTCGGCCCACCGGTCGGCGATGCCGAGGGCACCGAGATCCACGTGGCCTGTGACCTGCCCATCGTCGTCGATCACGGTGTTGGGGCAGCACGCGTCGCCGTGGCACACCACCGCACGATCCATCTGGGGCGCCCTCCGGAGCGCATCCAGCAGGCGGATCCCCCGCCGCACCGCGTCAGCCACGCGGGACTCGACCCCCCAGCCGAACGGGCAGGATGCCACCGGGAGCGCGTCGTGCAGAGCCCTCAGTCCTGAGCCGACTGCTCGCACCGTGGTCTCCACACGAGCCGGATCGCCCGTCCACCGCGGTGCCACCGCGCTCTGGCCCGGGAGGGTTGCGGTGACGAGCCATTCGTCATCGTCATCGCCGCCGACGTTCAGAACACGTGGTACCGGTGCGAACGTGCCCGCCCATGCGAGCCGTTCGGCCTCCCCGCGCATCGAGGTCTCCGCATTGCGTGGGCCGTCTTTCACGTAGCGCCCGTCATCGGTTCGGAATGTCACGCCACCGATCGCATTGCGCCATACCGGCGTGAGGGCCCGCACGAGAAACCCCGTGGTGCGCGAGACACCCCGCAATGCGCGATGTCTCCCGAGGGGATGGGTTTCTCGACGCCCGCGGGCGGGACGGCGCACGGCGCGCGGCGACACCGGGCGGGTGGATGCGGTGGCCGGGAGTGAGGGCTAGCCTGGGGGTGTCCGCACGTCGGTGAGACTGCGTGTCACATAGGCTGGGACTCGATGTCGCCGGCGGTGTCTGCCCCGGCATCCGTTCGAAGGAGAACCGATGGAGCTCACGCACGCCTCCGCCCTCGTGACCGGCGGTGCGAGCGGCCTGGGCCTGGCCACGGCGAAGCGTCTCGCCGCGGCGGGGGCCCTCGTCACGATCGTCGACCTGCCCTCATCGCCCGGCGCCGACATCGCCGCCGACCTCGGCGGGACCTTCGCCCCGGCCGACGTCACCGATGCCGAACAGGTGGGCGCCGCGGTCGCCGCAGCCTCGTCCGCGGCGCCCCTGCGTGTCGTCGTCAACTGCGCCGGCATCGCCCCGCCGGCCAAGGTCCTCGACCGCGAGGGCGCTCCGACCCCGCTGGACGCGTTCGAACGGATCATCCGCATCAACCTCGTCGGTACCTACAACGTCATCGCCCAGGCATCCGCGGCCGTCGTCGCCACCGAACCGACCGCATCCGGCGACCGCGGCGTCATCGTCAACACCGCTAGCGTCGCCGCTTTCGACGGGCAGATCGGCCAGCCCGCCTACGCCGCGAGCAAGGGCGGCGTGCACGCGATGACCCTCCCCATAGCCCGCGAGCTCGCGCGGCACCACATCCGTGTCGGCACGATCGCGCCCGGGATCATGGAGACACCGATGCTCGCCGGCCTGCCGCAGGCCGCGCAGGACTCCCTCGGCGAGCAGGTGCCCTACCCGCAGCGTCTCGGACGCCCCGACGAATACGCCGCGATGGTGATGTCGATCGTCGAGAACGGATACCTCAACGGGGAGACCATCCGCCTCGACGGCGCGATCCGCATGGCCCCCCGATGACCCGTCCGGCCGCTCCGCAACATCCACAGAAGGAGAACGATGAGTGAATCGATCCTCGTCACGGTCGAGCAGGGCGTGGCCCGGCTGACCTTCAACCGTCCGACGCGACTGAACGCGATGGACTTCGACATGGGCACCCGCTGGCGCGATCTCGCCCACCAGGTCACCGACGATCCGGCCGTCGAAGCGATCATCCTGGATGCCGCCGGCCCGGCCTTCTGCGCCGGCGGAGACGTCATCATGATGGCCACCTCGGGTGCGACGGGCGACCAGGTCACCGAGACCGCCCACGTCATCCACGACGGCATCCGCACCCTCGCCCACAGCGCCAAGCCGATCGTCGCGGCCGTGCAGGGCGCGGTCGCCGGCGGCGGCATCGGCCTCATGCTCACCGCCGACTACGTCGTGGCGAGCGAGAAGGCCAGCTTCGTCAGCAAGTACGCCAACATCGGGCTGACCCCCGACCTGGGGGTCTCGACACTGCTCCCGGCCGCGATCGGTCAACGGCGGGCGTTACAGCTGCTCCTCCAGGACAGGACGATCGATGCCGCGACCGCTCTCGAGTGGGGGCTGGTCGCCGAGGTCGTCGCCCCCGACGATCTCGCCGACCGCGCCGCCGAGATCGCGCGGTTCTGGATGACCGGCGCGACCGCCGCGTTCGGCCAGGCCAAACGGCTCGTGCGCGTCGGCGCCCACCGCGATCTCGCCGAAAACCTCGACGACGAAGCCCGCACCATCGGGTCCGCGTTCGCCACCGACGACTCCAAAGCCCGGGTGGCGGCCTTCGCCGCATCCGCCCGATCCGCCACCGAAGGGACCGCACGATGACCGACGCCCCGCTTTCCGGAAAGACCATCCTGATGTCCGGCGGCAGCCGCGGCATCGGCCTCGCCATCGCCGTCCGCGCCGCGCGCGACGGGGCCAACGTCGCCCTGCTCGCCAAGACCGACACGCCGCATCCCAAGCTCGAAGGCACCGTCCACACCGCCGCCGAACAGATCGAAGCCGCCGGCGGAAAGGCACTGCCGCTGGTCGGCGACGTGCGCAACGACGACGACATCACCGAAGCGGTGCTGAAGACGCAGGGCGAATTCGGCGGCATCGACATCGTCGTCAACAACGCCAGCGTCATCGACCTGTCCGGATCGCTCGACCTGTCGGCCAAGAAGTACGACCTCATGCAGGACGTCAACGTGCGCGGCACCTTCATGCTCTCCCGTGCCGCCCTACCGATGCTGAAGGAGGCGGCAAACCCCCACATCCTGTCGTTGTCGCCCCCGCTGAACACCACCCCGCGGTGGCTCGGCGCCCACACGGGGTACTCGATGGCGAAATTCGGGATGACGATGGCCACCCTCGGGATGGCCGCGGAGTTCGCCGACGATGGTGTGGCCGCCAACACGCTGTGGCCCGCGACGACGATCGCGACCGCGGCGGTGCAGTTCGCCCTCGGTGGCGATCGCATGATGAAGGTCAGCCGCACCCCCGAGATCTACGCCGACGCCGCCTACGAGGTGCTGTGCAAACCGGCGCGGGAGTACACGGGGAACACGCTCATCGTCGAAGACGTGCTCACCGAGGCGGGAGTGACCGACTTCTCCGGCTACGCCGCGACCCCCGGCACTCCCGACGACCGGCTCTTCCCCGACATCTTCCTCTGACCCGCACCCCTGTCTCCCGGTCTTGTCCGCGTCGGCTACGCGGGCGGGCAGGGTGGTCAGGCGAGGGGCTTGCGGAGGAAGACCTGCGCGATGCCCCCGTCGCCGTCGATGCGTTGCGTTTCGCGGTATCCCTCGCGTTCGTACAGCCGAAGGTTCGCTTCGCTGAGGGACCCGGTGAACAGCTCCGCCTCGGTGGCCCCGGCGTTGCGGCCTCGTCCTTCGACCGCGGACAACAGGGCCGTGCCGACGCCGTTGCCCTGTTGGTCGGGGGCGATCGAGATGCGACCGATGAGGAGCAGCTCGCCGTCGAGTCGCGCACGGGCAGCCCCGACGATCCGTGACCCGTCGACGGCGACGCATCCCAGATTCTCGCGGAGCTCGTGCTCGAGCTCGTCGAGGGTCTGGGTGAGCGGAGGCATGTCGGGGTCGCCGTAGGTCAGGGCCTCCTGCACGAAGGCCGCGCGCTGCAGGGTCAGGACTTCGCCGGCATCCGAGCGCCGGATCTCTCGCACGTCGATCACGGCCCCGACGCTACGGGTTGGCCCCGCGGCGCGCCTGGGGGTTGCGTTCGAGGCTGAAGAGGGGTGACACACGCCGAACCGCCCGAGAAACACCGCAGTGCGTGGTTTCTCGAGGTGTCTCGCGTTTATCGACGCGTACCCGTGGATCGCGACGCGAGGTGCCCACGCGATGGTGCGCGGCCGGCTCAGATGAGGCCGTGGCGGCGGAAGGCGTTGGCGACCCCGTCGGCGGAGACGCTCGTGGTGACGTCGTCGGCGAGGGCCTTCAACGCGTCGGGCGCATTGCCCATCGCGACGCCCGTGCCGCACACCTCGAACATCTCCACGTCGTTCCAGCTGTCGCCGACGCCGATCGCCGCGTCGGTGTGCATCCCGACATGGTCGAGGACCGACCGGATGGCCGCGCCTTTGGTGACGCCGGGCATCCCGATCTCGCCGTTCGAGCCGGGCATCGGGATGCTGCCGGGGATCACGTGGTAGCGGTCGCCGAGATCGCGGCGCAGGCGCTCGACGCTGTCGTGCGCCTCGCTGAGGAAGACGGCCTTGGCGATCGCGTCCCGGTCGGCCAGGGCGATGTCGCGGATGCGGTCGGCGGTGTCGTCGTCCGCCGCGGCCGCGGCCTGCGGGTTCATCGCACGCACCCGGCGCGTGACCTCGGCCAGCCGCACCCGCACCGGTTCGGGAGCGAACAACCCGGCGTCGGCCTGCAGGACGTAGTGCATACGGTGACTGTCGAACAGGGCCGTCAGTTCGTCGACCGCGACGCGGGGCATGGGGTCGGCGACGACCGTCGTCTCGCCGACCACGGCGTAGGCGCCGCCATTGGTGATCGCCCCGTCGAAGCCGATTCCGCGCACGGTCGGGTGGATATCTGCCGCCGAACGTCCGGTCGCCAGGAACACCAGGTGTCCCGCCTGGCGCGCCGTCCTCACCGCATCGATGGTCGACTCGGCCACGATGCTCCCGTGGAGGAGGATGGTGCCGTCGACGTCGAGGAACGCGATTCGCCGCGTGGTCATGGTGCTCCCGTCCGGCCCATGCCGGGGCCGCCTTCGACCCTATCCGGCCCGCCGAGGGCGGTCGCCGTGAACAACACAGGAGGTCTGGCACCGCCCGGGGTCGAAACGGCCCGCCGACACGGCCGCGGCCGCGGGATCTCCTGTGTTGTTCACGCGGAGGTCCTGGTTGCGGGGAGGGGAAGGTGGATCCACCATCCCCTCCCCGGGGCGCGGTCGGCCGATCCCCCGGTGCGGTTCGCGGTCAACAACACAGGAGACTCGGGTCGGTGTGGCCAGGTATCGGTGCCGAGCACGGCTTCGGGCCGCGGTTCTCCTGCGTTGTTGCCGGCTGAGCCGGGGTCCGGGAGCCGCGCGGCGCGCGCCGGGGGCTGCGGGAGTGGGGCGGACAGACGGCGTGCAGGTGCGTCCCCTACCCTCGAAACATGCCCGAACAGCCCCCCGTGCGATCCACGACGCCGCCCGACGCCTCCGCCGTGCGCCAGGTGCGCCCCAGGACCGAGGGGTGGTCGCAGAAAAAGGACTCCGAAGGGCGTCCGATGCTGCAGTTCGCCAGCCCGAAGCGTGGCAAACCGCCGGTGCACCTGGCCGACATGACCGCCGATCAGCGCGTCGAGAAGGTGAAGGAGCTGGGGATGCCGGCCTTCCGTGCCGCACAGCTCGAGAAGCACTACTTCACGCACTACACCGCCGATCCGGAGCGGATGACTGACCTTCCGGCGGCGACCCGGGAGGAATTCGTCGCCGGGATGCTCCCGCCGCTGCTGACTGAGGTGCGGCGTCTGCAGACGGACCGCGGCGACACGATCAAGTTCCTGTGGAAGCTGCACGACGGTGCCCTGGTCGAGTCGGTGCTGATGCGATACCCGGGACGCATCACCCTGTGTGTGTCGAGCCAGGCCGGGTGCGGCATGAACTGCCCGTTCTGCGCGACCGGCCAGGCGGGCCTGACCCGCAACATGTCGGCGGCCGAGATCATCGACCAGGTCGTGCGCGCGAACGCCCTGATCCGCGCCGGCGAGCTCGGTGAGCCGGAGCACGCCGATGAGCGTGTCACCAACATCGTGTTCATGGGGATGGGTGAGCCCTTGGCCAACTACGCCCGACTCATGCAATCGGTCCGGGTGATGACCGATCAGAAGCACGGTCTGGGCATGAGCGCGCGCGGCATCACGGTGTCGACGGTGGGTCTGGTGCCGGCGATCAAGAAGCTCGCCGCGGAGGAGATCCCGGTGACCTTCGCCCTGTCGCTGCACGCGCCGGACGACCAGCTGCGGGATGAGCTGATTCCGGTGAACTCGCGCTGGAAGGTCGACGAGGCCCTGGATGCGGCCCGCGCGTACTTCGACGCCACCGGGCGCCGTGTCTCGATCGAGTACGCCCTGATCAAGGACATGAACGATCATGCGTGGCGGGCCGATCTGCTGGCCGAGAAGCTCAACGCCCGCGGACGTGGGTGGGTGCACGTGAATCCGATCCCACTGAACCCGACCCCGGGGTCGGTGTGGACCTCATCGGAGAAGCCGGTGCAGGCCGAGTTCGTGCGTCGCCTGAACGCCGCCGGGATCCCCACGACCCTGCGCGACACCCGGGGCAAGGAGATCGACGGGGCGTGCGGCCAACTGGTCGCGACCGAAGAAGACCAAGCGGCTGCCGCCATCGGCTGACACACTGGCCGTATGTGGGCCTGGATCGCGTTCGTCCTGATCGCACTGATCTTCACCTTCGCGGCGGCGTGGGTGAGTCGTCGTCTGCTCGACGGGCAGGTGGGGTGGCTCCGCGCATCCCTCACCGCACTCGTGGTCTTCCTGGCGTGCATCCCGTTGGCGACGTGGGCGATGCGCGAGACCGATGTGCTCGATCTCGACGACAAGGTGACCGTCAGCGGCCCGATCGCACTGGCGTTCCTCGCACTGGTGCTGGGGTGGATGTTCGCGATCGTGGTCGTGGTCATCGTCACGTTGGAATTCCTGTGGCCCTCCCACCACGGGTCGAATCCGGTCACGGCGATTCGTGACGCGTTCCGGCGCCGCGATCGGGCCAAGCGCTATGCGCAGATTCTCACGATCGCCTCGCGTCACGGCCTGGGGGCGTTCCAGAACCGGCACAACGGAGACGCCGAGCTCGCCGCCGCCCTCGTCTCGGCGCTGAACGAGGCGGGGGTCACGTTCGTGAAGCTCGGGCAGGTGCTGTCGTCGCGCGAGGATGTGCTGCCGCCCGACCTCGTCGATGCGCTGTCGACGTTGCAGATGGATTCCACGCCGATCCCGTGGGTCGAAGCGGAGGCGGCGATCACCGCGGAGCTCGGCCGACCGGTCGAGGAGGTGTTCGCCTCGATCGATCCGGAGCCGTTGGCGGCGGCCTCGGTCGCGCAGGTGCACACCGCGCGTCTGCACGGTGATGGCGACACCCCGGGTGACGAGGTCGTCGTCAAGATCCAGCGCCCGCGGGCCCGTGCACAGGTGACGACCGATCTCGACATCCTCGAGCGCCTCGCGCGGACGGCGGAGTCGCGCACCTCGTGGGCGCGGGACTACGGTGCGGTCGCGCTGGCTGCGGAGTTCTCGCGCGCTCTGAGCGACGAGCTCGACTACCGGGTCGAGGCGGCGAACACCGAGATGCTGCGCGGTGCGATCGCCCGCTCGAGGTCGATGCCGCTGGCGGTGCCGACGCTGTACGACCGGTGGTGCACGAGCCGCATGATCGTGCAGCAGCGGATCACCGGCACGCCCTTCAGCCGTCTCGCGACGGATGCGCTCGACCCCGCCGAGGCGCGTCGGCTGGCCGACGGTGTTCTGGAGTCCGTGTTCGAGCAGATCGCCGTGCGCGGTGTCTTTCACGCCGACCTGCACCCGGGGAACCTGATCCTGCAGGACGACGGCACGGTGGCGCTCATCGACTTCGGCGCGGTGGGGGTCAGCGAACGGAGCCTGCGTCGCATGCTCATCCCGCTGCTGCTGGCGATGTCGGCCGAGGACGACGTGGCGGCCACCGACGTGGTCCTCCTCATGTGCGCGCCGGAGACGGGCACGGTCGATCAGGGGGCGTTGCAGCACGACATCGGCATCATCCTGGCCCGGATGCAGAATGCGCAGGTCGATGAGAACATCTTCCGCGCGTTGGTGGATGTGCTGCGCCGCCACCGCCTGTCCATCCCGCCTTCGTTGCTTCTCGTGCTGCGCACCCTGTCGTCGTTGGAAGGGACGTTGCGGCGCCTGGTGCCGGATTACGACATGGTCGGGCATGCGCTCGAGCGGGCTCCGCAATTCGCGCGGGCGGGTTTCGATCCGAAGAACGCCGCGCTCGGTGCGCAGGCGCACCTGATGCTCGCGGGGGAGGGGCTGCGACGCCTGCCGCGGCGGTTCGAGAACGTCACCCGGTCGTTGGAGGACGGGACGTTCTCGGTGCGACTGCGCTCGTTCGAGGGCGCCGGCGAACGGGGCTGGCTGGAGGAGCAGTTGAACCGCTTCCTGGTGACGGTCGTCGGGGTGGCGCTGCTGGCGACCGGGATCAGCCTCACCGTGTCCGGCGACGGTCCCATGCTCACCGGGAACGTGGGTGCGTTCCCGTTCCTCGGCAGTGCCGTCGGGCTCGGGGGATTGCTGCTGATCGTCCGGAGTCTGCGCCGGGCCCTGCGTCGGCGGGACTGACGATTACGCCGGTGGCGAAGGCACCCGGCGTGGTGTCGGCTCCCGCCGGTAGCGTGGAGGCCATGGTCAACTATCGCTACCTGGGCAACAGCGGCCTCAAGGTCTCCGAGATCACCTACGGCAACTGGGTCACCCACGGTTCGCAGGTCGAGAACGACG
>NZTV01000040.1 GCA_002703245.1 Microbacterium sp. | reverse complement strand
GGATCGTCCGGCACGTACCTGCCGGTGAAGGAGAAAGACCATGGCGTCCGTCACGTTCGACAACGCAACCCGCTTGTACCCCGGAGGCCAGCGCCCCGCGGTCGACAAGCTCAACCTCGAGATCGCCGACGGCGAATTCCTCGTCCTCGTCGGACCCTCCGGTTGCGGAAAGTCCACCTCGCTGCGCATGCTCGCCGGCCTCGAAGAGGTCAACTCGGGCGCCATCCGCATCGGCGACCGCGACGTCACCGACGTTCCGCCGAAGGACCGCGACATCGCGATGGTCTTCCAGAACTACGCGCTGTACCCGCACATGACCGTCGCCGAGAACATGGGCTTCGCCCTGAAGATCGCCGGTGTGGGCAAGGAAGAGCGCGCCCAGCGCGTGCTCGAGGCCGCCAAGCTCCTCGACCTCGAGGAGTACCTCACCCGTAAGCCCAAGGCCCTTTCGGGTGGTCAGCGTCAGCGTGTCGCGATGGGTCGCGCCATCGTGCGTCAGCCGCAGGTGTTCCTCATGGATGAGCCGCTGTCGAACCTCGACGCGAAGCTCCGTGTGCAGACCCGCACCCAGATCGCGTCGCTGCAGCGTCGCTTGGGCGTCACCACGGTGTACGTCACGCACGACCAGACCGAGGCGCTCACGATGGGTGACCGCATCGCCGTGCTCAAGGACGGTCTGCTCCAGCAGGTCGGTACCCCGCGCGACCTGTACGAAGCACCCGCGAACGTCTTCGTGGCCGGCTTCATCGGTTCGCCGGCGATGAACCTCTTCCCGGTGCACCTCGTCGAAGGCGGCGTGGAGTTCGGCAACAAGATCGTCAGCGTCGACCACGAGACCCTCGGCAAGGCACACGGGTCCGAGGTCACCGTGGGCGTGCGCCCCGAGGACATCATCGTCGCCCCCGAGGACGACCAGGGTCTGCCGGTCAAGGTCGACCTGGTCGAGGAGCTCGGCGCCGACGGCTACCTGTATGGCCACGCCGACATCAACGGCAAGCGCACCGACATCGTCGCGCGCGTGGACGGCCGCAAGCACCCGATGGCGGGCGAGACGGTGAAGCTGGCCCCGGTGCCCGGACACATCCACGTGTTCGATGCCGAGAACGGCGAGCGTCTCACGAGCGAGGCCATCCACTCGGCGTAATCGCATCAGACACCAGTGCGGCGCGGGCGGGTCACGGACCCTCCCGCGCCGCACTGTCTCCAGGAGGAATCGTGGCGGAATCCCTGTCCATCACTGCCAGTTCGGTCGATCCGGCGTTGCTCGCCCTGCCGTGGTCGACACCGCTGGCCGAGTGGCCGACGAGCACGATCGTGTTCCTCCCGAAGGGCATCTCGCGTCACCTGGTGCGATTCGCCAGCCTTTCGGGACGCGTGGTGGCCATCAAGGAGACCACCGAGGAGATGGCCCGCCGCGAATACGACATGCTCGGCAACCTGCACCGTCTGGATGCGCCGTGCGTCGAGCGGGTGGCCGTCATCGCGGGACGCACCGACGCGAACGGGAAACCGCTTCCGGCGGCCCTGGTGACCGCCCACCTGAAGTTCTCCCTCCCGTATCGCGCACTGTTCACCCAGGTGCTGCGGCCTGACACCGCGACCCGGTTGGTCGACGCGCTCGCCGCACTGCTGGTCCGGCTGCACAACGTCGGATTCTTCTGGGGGGATGTATCCCTGTCGAACACGCTGTTCCGACGCGACGCGGGCGCCTTCGCCGCCTATCTCGTCGACGCCGAGACCGGTGAACTGCACGAGGCGGGGCTGACCGCCGGACAGCGCGCCCACGATCTGGATGTCGCCCGCACGAACATCGCCGGGGAGATCATGGACCTCGAAGCCGGCGGGCGACTCGAGGGCGGCGTGGACGCCCTCGCGATCGCCGACGGGATCGTCGAGTCATACCACTCGCTGTGGGCCGCGCTGACCGATCGCGAGTCGTTCGGCGCCGACGAATCGTGGCGCATCACCGAGCGGGTGCAGCGCCTGAATGCGCTCGGGTTCGACATCGGCGAGATGTCGATCACCACGACCGACGACGGCACCCGGGTGGCCATCCAGCCCAAGGTCGTCGACGCCGGGCACCATCAGCGCCGGCTGTTGCGTCTGACCGGTCTGGACGTCGAGGAGAATCAGGCGCGGCGTCTGCTGAACGACCTCGACGAGTTCCGGGCCCGCATCTCGCGGCTCGGCGACGACGAGGAGGTTGTGGCGCACGAGTGGTTGACCCGTGTCTTCGAACCGGTCGTGATGGCGATCCCGTACGACCTGCGGGCGAAGCTCGAACCGGCGGAGGTGTATCACCAGGTCCTGGAGCACCGATGGTATCTGTCGCAGTCGCGCGGGGGGTCCGTGCCGCTGGCCGAGGCCCTGGGCAGTTACGTCGACGGGGTCCTGCGCCACCGACGTGACGAGGCGACCGTCATGGGTCCGCCGACCGAGACGATGTCTTTGCCGGTGGTCACCGCCGATATGCCGGCCATCGACGACGAAGGCGACACCGTCGACTGGCGGGACCTCGTCTGAACCGACATCAGTAGCCGACGGAGAACGCCTCCCCGGTGTGCCGCGGGTTCTCGATCTCGTCGAGGACGGCCACCGCCAGATCCGCTCCGGAGATGTAGGAGTCCCCGTCGGGATCCACGACCAGGACGGGGCCGCCGTCGCGGTACTCGCCGGTGCGTTCGCCGGGGTTCCACGGGCCGAAGCCCCCGGCCGGATGCACGTAGAACCATTCCCGACGCGACCCGGCCTCGAGGTCTTCGAGGATCTCGAGCGCTTCGAGCGCTTCGGGCTTGTACTCCTCGGCGAACTCGGGGGTGTGGACCAGTCGCGGCCCGTCCGGGCTCACGCGGCTGCCGCCGGCACCGCCGACGACGCCGAGTCGTACCTCTGCCGGCAGGTGCGCGGACAGCTCGGCGACGGCGGGGCGCAGCATCCCGGTCATGTCGCCGCGGGCGGGGACGGCGACGACGACGACCTCCACGCCTTGCATCTCGGCCACCAGGGTGGGGACATCGGCGATGCTCCCCTCGAGGTACATGGCGTGCTCGACGCGCTCGGAGACCGCCTTGCGGGCGACCACGAGCACCGTGTGTCCGCGCTGTGCCGCCTCCGCGGCGATGTGTCGACCGGCGTAGCCGGTCCCTCCGATGACGGCGATGCGAGCCATGGTGGTCCTTTCGATCGTGCCGGGGTCAGCCCTGGGCGGCGCGGACGGTGGCGACCTGGTAGAGGGCGACGGATGCGGCGATACCCGCGTTCAGCGACTCGGTGGCGGCGGAGATGGGGATCGACACGATCTGGTCGCAGGTCTCGGTCACCAGGCGCGACAGCCCCTTGCCCTCGGAGCCGACCACGATCACCACGGGTCGATCGGCCAGTTCCAGACCGGGCAGTGACACGTCGCCGCCGCCGTCCAGGCCGAGGACGAACACGCCCTGCTTCTTGAACTCCTTGAGTGTGGAGGTCAGGTTCGCGGCGAGCGCCACGGGGACGCGGGCCGCGGCGCCGGCGCTGGTCTTCCACGCCGCCGAATTCACGCTCGCCGAGCGACGCTGGGGCAGGATGATGCCCTGTCCGCCGAACGCGGCCGTCGAGCGGATGATCGCGCCGAGGTTGCGCGGGTCGGTCACCCCGTCGAGCGCGACCAGCAGCGGGGTCGCGCCGGTATCCAGGACCTGCTCGAGCAGGTCCTGGGGGTGGGCGTACTCGTACGGCGGCACCTTGAGGGCGACCCCCTGGTGCACGCCGTCAAATCCGGCCATGCGGTCCAGTTCGGGGCGGGTGACCTCGAGGATGGGGATCTCGCGGTGGGTCGCGAGCGCGAGCATCTCTTTGACCCGGTCGTCCATCTCGACCCGCTGGGCGACGTAGAGCGCCGTGGCGGGGATGCGCGCGCGCAACGCCTCGAGCACGGAGTTGCGCCCGGTCACCGTCTCGGTGTCATCCGATGACCCGCCGCGTCCGGAACGGTTCGGGTTCGACCCGTGCGGCTTCGGCCCGGGTCGCCCCTTGCCCCCGGCTGCGGCGTAGCGCTCCTGCGCCGCCTTCCTCTTCCCGGCGGGGTGCCACGCCCGTTCCTCGGCCTTGGGCGTGGGGCCCTTGCCTTCGAGGGACTTGCGCTTCTGTCCGCCGGAGCCCTTCGTGGGGCCCTTCTTCTTGCCGCGGCTCGCGCCGGGTCGTCCTGGCTTAGCCATCGCTCAAGCTCCAGTGTGTTCCGTGGGGGGTGTCTTCGAGGGTGATGCCGGCCGCCGCGATCGCGTCGCGGATCCGGTCGGCGGTGGCCCAGTCCTTGGCCGTGCGGGCCTGCGCCCGCTGGGTGATCATCGTCTGCACCAGGGTGTCGAGTGCCTGATCGGCGTGCCCGCCGGGCGTCGCCGTCCACTGCGGGTCGAGCGGGTCGAGTCCGAGCACGCCGGTCATCACGGCGACGTCGGCGAATGCGCGCAGCGCCGTGTCGCGATCGTCGGCCTCGAGGGCCGCATTCCCCGTGCGCACCGTCTCATGCACGACGGCGAGCGCCTGCGGCACGCCGAGGTCGTCGTCCATGGCTGCGGCGAATCGGTCGGGCATCGTCGCCGTCACGCGCAGGTCGGCGACGTCGTCACGCAGGGTGCGTACGGCGCGCTCCAGGAAACCGCGGATGCGCTCCAGCGCGGCGTCGGCCTCGGCGAAGCTGGAGTCGGAGATGTCCAGACTCGATCGATAGTGCGCCGCGACGAGCGCGTAGCGCACGACGAGCGGGTCGCGTCCGGTGAGGACGTCATCGGCGAGCAGGACGTTCCCCAGCGACTTGGACATCTTCTGGTCCCCGACGGTGACGAGCCCGTTGTGCACCCAGTAGCGCGCGAAGTCGTCTCCGGCGGCACTCGACTGGGCCAGCTCGTTCTCGTGGTGCGGGAAGCGCAGGTCCAGTCCGCCGCCGTGGATGTCGAACGCACCGCCGAGATATCGTCTGGCCATCGCCGAGCACTCGATGTGCCAGCCGGGGCGCCCCTCCCCCCACGGCGAATCCCACATCGCCGTCTCGGGCTCACCGGGCTTGGCGCCCTTCCACAGCGCGAAATCATGAGGGTCGCGTTTGCCGCGGGGGTCTGCGTCGGTCGCAGGTTCCATGGCGTCGAGCTTCTGCCGCGTCAGCTCTCCGTAGGAGCCCCAGGACCGCACGTCGAAGTAGACGTCGCCGCGCGCCGGGTAGGCGTGACCGCGCTCGATGAGCGTTGCGATGAGCTCGATCATCTGTGGAACAGATCCGGTGGCGCGCGGCTCGTAGGTGGGGGGCAGGATTCCGATCGCCTCGTAGGCACGAGCGAAGGCGCGCTCCATCCGATAGGCCAGAGCCCACCACGGTTCCTCGGCGGAAGCCTTCTCGAGCACCTTGTCGTCGATGTCGGTCACGTTGCGCACCAGCGTCACGCGGCCGTGTCGGTGCGCGAGCCACCGTCGCAGGATGTCGAAGCTCAATGCGCCGCGCAGGTGCCCGAGGTGCGGACCGGACTGGACCGTGGGGCCGCAGACGTAGATGGTGACGTTCGCGGGGTCGATCGGCACGAAGTCGCGCAGTCGCCGCGTCCTGGTGTCGTAGAGCCGGAGAGTCACCCGCCCAGCCTACCCGCGGCGCGCCGCACACCCGCCCGTCTCTCGCGGCGCCCCCCGTGGGGTACAACGGGGTGGTGCTCTACGTTCTCGCCGTCCTCGTGGCCGCCATGCTGTTCGGCACCACCGGCACGGCGCAGGCGCTCGGCCCGGAGGGGACCACACCCTTGTCGGTGGGTGTGACACGCATCCTGTTCGGCGGGGTCGCCGTCGCCGCGGTGGCCTTCCCGGTGGCTGCGCGTCGCGCGCGCCGGGCGCCGGCACCTCGTCCGGGCCTGACGCCTCGAGCATGGGCGCTGATGGCACTGACGGGGCTGGCCCTCGCCGTCTATCAACCGTTGTTCTTCCTGGGCACGGCGCAGAACGGCGTCGCGGCGGGCACGGTCGTCGCTCTGGGTTCGGCACCGATCCTCGCGGGCGTCGCCGAGTGGCTCCTCACCCGCCGCCGTCCCACCGCGACCTGGATCGCCGCGACCGCGCTGGCCACGACCGGTGTCGTGGTGCTGGGTGCCGCCGGCGGTGGAGAAGCCGGCACGGACCCGGCGGGGCTTGCCGGATCCATCGGAGCGGGCGCCAGTTTCGCCGCGATCGCGGTCGCACAGCGACGCCTGCTCGACGACGGCTGGGATCCGTTCCTCCTTGTCGGGGCGATGGGCGCGGGCGCGGGCGTCCTCGCGCTCGGCGCGGCGTTCTTCGTCGATCTGTCCTGGCTCGCCGATCCTGCGGGACTCGCGGTCGCACTCTGGCTGGGCCTGGCGACGATCGCCGCGGCCTACACCCTCTTCACCTGGGGACTGAGCGGCCTGACCGCGGCGACGGCGGCCACCCTCACCCTGGGTGAACCCTTGACGGCCACTGTGTTGGGTGTGGTCGTCCTCGGCGAGCGCCTCCCCCTCCCGGCCCTGGTCGGGCTGGGCGTCCTCGCGGCGGGGCTCGCGCTGCTGGCGTGGGGCTCACGCGCACCGCGCGATCCGGAACCCTTCGCCGTGGAGGGATGAGCTCGCCCAGAACGAGCCGTGGGCCCAGAACGAGCCTTGGACCCAGACCCGTCGCGTCCTCAAGCGCGGACGACGAGGGCGACGGCGGTGACCGCCACCCCCTCCCCCCGTCCGGCGAAGCCCAGCCCGTCGGTCGTGGTCGCCGAGACCGACACCGGCGCGCCACCGAGTGCATGCGAGAGAGCGCGTTCGGCCTCGACACGGCGCGGGGAGAACCTGGGCCGGTTCGTCTGGAGCTGCACCGCGACGTTACCGACCCGCCAGCCCGCCTCCCCGAGGATCGCCACCGTCCGGCGCAGGAACGCGTCGCCGTGAGCGCCGTCGTACTCGGGTCGCGCGGTTCCGAAGTGCGTGCCGATGTCTCCCCGTCCGGCGGCCGACAACAGGGCGTCGACGATGGCGTGTGCCACGGCGTCGCCGTCCGAGTGCCCCACGAGCGCCGGTTCGTCCGGCCAAGAGAGTCCGGCGAGCCGGAGCCGGCCGTCCCGCCCGAACGCGTGGACATCCGTGCCGACACCCACCCGCGCGCTGTCCTCGCCCGGTGACACGCGGGAGCGCCGCGGCGCCACGGGAGCGTCGGCGACGAGGTGCCGCGCGCGCTCGAGGTCGGCGGGGGTGGTGATCTTGAACGAGAGCGGGTCGCCAGCCACAGCGGACACCTCGCCTCCGGCTTCGGCCACGAGGGCGGCGTCGTCGGTGTGCTCCCTCGCCGCGCGCGCGTACGCGGCGTCCAGGGTCTCCCGGCGGAAACCCTGCGGCGTTTGCGCCGCCGACAGCTCCGCACGGTCGACCGCCCCCACCACGACGCCGTCGTCGTCCACGCGTTTGATCGTGTCGATCACCGGCAATACGGGGACGACGCCGACGCGACCGGCCTCAAGCGCCTCGATCACGCGTGCGAAGACCTGCGGCGGGGTGAGCGCGCGTGCTGCGTCGTGCACGAGGACGAGCCGGATGTCGGCCCACAGCGCGGACAGTCCCGCCTGCACCGACGCCTGTCGGGACGACCCGCCCGTGACGACGGTCACGAGATCGCGGCGCCCGCCTGCCGCTTCCACGGCGTCGGTGAGGGCGTCGCCCTCACGGCCCGCCGGCGCGACGACCACGACCTGTGCGGGCGGTGCCTGGAAGACGCGTTCCAGACAATGGCGCAGGATCGTGTGCGCGTCGACACCGACGAGGGCTTTGGGCCCGCCGGCGCCCAGCCGAGTCCCGTCGCCCGCGGCGACGACGATCACGGCGACATGGGGAACCGGGGTGATGCTCACGGCATCACGCTACCGGGACGATCAGCTCGCGAGCACCTCGTCGAGCATGACGCTCGCCTTGTCCTCATCGGTCTTCTCCGCGAGCGCAAGCTCGGAGATGAGGATCTGCTTGGCCTTGGCGAGCATGCGCTTCTCGCCGGCGGACAGACCACGGTCCTGGTCACGACGCCACAGGTCGCGGACGACCTCGCTGACCTTGATCACATCGCCGGAGGCGAGCTTCTCGAGGTTGGCCTTGTATCGACGCGACCAGTTGGTGGGCTCCTCGGTGAAGGGAGCGCGCAGGACCTCGAAGACCTTGTCCAGGCCCTCCTTGCCGATCACGTCACGGACGCCCACGAGGTCGACGTTCTCGGCCGGAACCTCGATGACCAGATCCCCCTGGGTGACGTTGAGCTTCAGGTATTTCTTCGTCTCGCCCTTGATCACACGGTCTTTGACCTCGATGATGGTCGCCGCTCCGTGGTGGGGGTAAACG
>NZTV01000039.1 GCA_002703245.1 Microbacterium sp. | reverse complement strand
TGCCCAAGGGCTACCCGTTCGTGCGCGAGCAGGCCGACAAGGGCAAGCTGTCGCAGATCGTGAACAAGCTCGCCGAGGAGTACCCGAAGGTGGAGGTCGCCAAGACCCTCGACCGCATCAAGGACGCCGGCTTCTACTGGGCGACCCGCTCGGGTGTGACCGTGGCGCTGAGCGACATCCTCACCCCGCCCGAGAAGGGCGAGATCGTCGCGAAGCACGAGAAGCAGGCCGCCAAGGCGCAGTCGCAGTTCGAGAAGGGCCTCATCACCGACGCGGAGCGTCGTCAGGAGCTCATCCAGATCTGGACCGAGGCGACCGACGAGGTGCAGAAGGCGATGCGCGCGCACTTCCCGGAGTCGAACACCATCAACCGCATGGTGTCCTCGGGCGCCCGTGGTAACTGGCTGCAGATCCGCAACATCGCGGGTATGCGAGGCCTGGTGAACAACCCCAAGGGTGAGATCATCCCGCGTCCGATCATCTCCTCGTACCGCGAGGGTCTGTCGGTGGCGGAGTACTTCATCGCCACCCACGGTGCCCGTAAGGGTCTGGCCGACACGGCGCTCCGTACCGCCGACTCGGGATACCTCACGCGTCGCCTGGTGGACGTCTCGCAGGATGTCATCATCCGTGAGGACGACTGCGGCACGTCGAAGGGTCTGGAGTTCGTCATCGCCGCGCCCGGCTCGGACGGTGCGCTCGTGCGCGACCCGAACGTCGAGAACTCGGTGTTCGCCCGTACCCTCGCCGTCGACGCCGTCGACGCGAAGGGCGAGGTCGTCCTCGAGGCCGGTTCGGATGTCGGCGACCCCGAGATCAATCAGCTGATCGAGGCCGGTGTCGAGAGCATCAAGGTGCGCTCGGTGCTGACCTGCGACTCCGCCGTCGGCGTGTGCGCGCAGTGCTACGGTCGCTCGCTGGCCACCGGTTCGCTGGTGGACATCGGCGAGGCCGTCGGCATCATCGCGGCCCAGTCGATCGGTGAGCCCGGTACCCAGCTGACGATGCGTACCTTCCACACGGGTGGTTCGGCGTCGGCGGATGACATCACGCAGGGTCTGCCCCGCGTGCAGGAGCTGTTCGAGGCCCGCACCCCGAAGGGTGCCTCGCCGATCGCGGAGTCCGATGGACGCATCACGATCGACGAGACCGAGAAGAGCAAGAAGGTCATCCTCACGCCCGACAACGGCGACGAGCCGCACGTGTACCCGGTGCTCAAGCGCGCGACGCTGCTGGTCGAGGACGGCCAGCACGTCACGGTGGGACAGCCCCTCCAGGTCGGCACGCTCGACCCGAAGGAGATCATGCGTGTGCAGGGCGCCCGCGAGGTGCAGAAGTACCTCGTCGGCGGCGTGCAGGGTGTGTACCGCTCGCAGGGTGTGCCGATCCACGACAAGCACATCGAGGTCATCGTCCGTCAGATGCTGCGGAAGGTCACCGTGGTCGACCACGGCGACACCCCGCTGCTGCCCGGCGAGATGGTCGACTTCAAGCGCTACCAGCAGATCAACCGCGAGGCGGTGACCCAGGGGCAGCGTGCCGCATCGGGTCGCCCGGAGCTCATGGGGATCACCAAGGCGTCGCTCGCGACCGAGTCGTGGCTGTCGGCCGCGTCGTTCCAGGAGACCACGCGCGTGCTGACGCAGGCGGCGATGGAGGGCAAGAGCGACCCGCTGGTGGGCCTGAAGGAGAACGTCATCATCGGAAAGCTGATCCCGGCCGGTACGGGACTGGCGAAGTACCGCAATGTGACGGTCGAGGCCACGGAGGAGGCGAAGAGCGAGCGGTACCCCAACCGCATCTTCGCGTCCGACGGCGCCTACAGCGACAGCGACCTGAGCTACGTCGACTTCGACAGCTTCTCCACGGACGACTTCAGCGGCAACTACAACTGAGTCGCCTCCGGCGCGACGACGGGCCCCGGCAATGCCGGGGCCCGTCGTCGTGTCGACGTACGGTGGAAGGCGGCGACGGAAGGGGACAGGGATGGCGCGGACAGGCGGTCGGAGCCTGTGGCTCGCGGTGCCCATCGGGGCCCTCTGTCTCGCCGTGGTGATCGGGCTCGGCTGGTTCGCGGCGCCGCTCGTACCCGGCGTGGTGGGTTTCGTGGGGGATGCGTTGCGGTTCGGCAGCGAGCAGAACGTCGACGCGGAACCGACGACTCCCCCCGCGCAGTCGGTGACGGCCGAGGAGGACGTCGACATCGATTGCCGCGCCCTCTACCCGAACGATCTGTGGGGGGAGGTCCTGTGGAGCCCGGACGCTCTGCTGTCGCAGAGCGCGGATGCGCCGGTGACCGCCGTGGAGGGCCTCACCGACGTGCTGTCGCCCGATGTGGCCGTCACGTGCGCGTGGCGCTCGGAGGGCGGCACGCTGACGACCAGCCTGTCGGGGGTCGGTGAGGACGCGGTGACGGTGGCGGATGCCGCTCTGCGGGGTCAGGGGTTCGCGTGCGAGACCGATGAGACGTCCCTGACCTGTGTGCGGACCTCCGGCGACCAGATCGAGACGCACACGATCCGTGACGGCGTGTGGCTGGTGAGCGTCGAGACCTCGTGGCATCCCGAGGACTACGCCGCGCGGGTCGCCGCGCAGGTGTGGGGGTGACTCAGTCGTCCCAGATCGCGGCGATCACCGACGCGGTGTAGCCGTCGGGCGCGAGGTTGGAATACCTCGTGTCGATCATCAGATCGGCGCGCCAGAAGAGGGTCCTCCCGTCCGTGACCGGGTAGTCCGGGTTCTGCCAGGTCTTCTCGCAGCGGGTTCCCCCGTCGGGCGTGTAGCACGTGAAGCCCTCGTCCTCGACGAGCGTGTTGAGCTGGTCGAGGGCGGGCCCTCTCGAGATCCGTTCGATCGTGGTCACCAGGCTCGTCGTGTCCGACCCGGGATCGGCCCAGATACAGGTCAGCGAACCGTCGCCCTGCACCCCGCTCGGTCCGAACGCCGGGTCGTTCAGCGGGATCCCGTACAGCTGCGCCTGTACGTCCTCGTCGACGAGGGCGAGGCAGTCGGTCGGTATCTCCGCCGCCGCTTCGGCGGTGGGGCTGGGGGTGGCGTCGGGCGTCATCGACTCGACCGGCGAAGGCAGCCCGGTGACGTCCTTCTCGCTGACCGTGGGGACAGGCGTCGCCGCCGGGTCGGGTGCGCACGCGACCAGACCGGCGACGGTTGACACGGAGACGATCGCGAGGGCGGTACGGCGGGTGCGCGGTCGCATCATGCTGACACCCTAAGCCCGCGCCCCACGTGCCGGGGGAGCATCCGCGTGGCGCCGCCTGGCGCAACGCCCGGCACGCCTGCGGTCCAGTCGGCCTCCGCCGCGATATCTTCGGTTCTGCGGGGATCGTCCCCGCGTGAGGAGTGCGATCACGATGAGTGACCCGAAGTCGTCGTACGGTGAGCCGGTCGAAGAGCCGGGCCCGGTGGATGACGTGGTCGGGCAGGCCAACGCCGGCCTCGCCGACGCCGAGGCCGCCCGTCGCGAAGAGGCCGACGCGGATGCCGCGAGCGACCCCGCGCCGGAGGAGGCCGCGCCCGCCGCGGAAGAGTCCGTCTCGGAGGACGCCGTCACCACGGCCTACGCCGCCCCGGTGGAAGAGCCCGTGGTCTCCGCCGCCGAACCCGAGCCTGCCCCCGCGACCGACGCCGCCGCGCCCGTGTCCGGAGAACCGCCCTACACCGAGCGTTCGTACGACGTCCCCTCGTGGGCCGAGGAGGCCGAGACCTCTTCGATCGAGGCGGAGCCCGCGTACGCCGCCCCCGCGCCGAGCCCGCAGCCCATCTTCGTCCAGGCGCCCGAAGCGCCCCGCCCCCGAGGCAACCGCGCCGCCGCGGGCGCGATCGGGGTCCTCGCCGCCGTCACCTTCGCGGTGCTGTACCTGGCCGCGTGGCTCGGGTTCGGTGCGATCGAGGGAGCCGTCACCGTCGAGAACGTCGGGACCGTCGCCCTGGAGGCTCTGGGCACCGCCGCGCTGTGGGTTCCGGTCGTGGTGTTCTTCCTGTCGTTCTGGTTGCTCGGCGCCATCATCAACCGTGGTCGTTGGGGCGCCTGGGTGATCTTCGGGCTCCTCGTGGGCCTCGCGGCCTATGGCGGCCACATCCTGGGGCAGCTCTTCCAGGCGCCCTTCTGGCTGCTCACCGCCCGGGAGGGCGCGGAACTGGTCGAGGGACAGCTCCTGGCACCGCTCGCGATCGTCGCCTTCGTGCTCGGGCGTGAGCTGACGATCTGGTACGGCGCCTGGGTCGCTTCTCGCGGCAAGCGCGTGACCGAATTGAACACGGAGGCGCAGCGCGAGTACGAGCGCACCCTCGAGGCGGGTCCGCAGCTGGTCCGCCCCTGAGACGAAGACCGTGAGCGCGGCGCCCGGCGCACCAGACCCGTCCCGATCCGGCGGGGGCGCGGTGCGTCCGGGCGTCGCGGTCGTCTTCGCCACCGTCGGCGATGTCGCGCTGTTGATTTTCGGATTGGGCATGACGAGCCTGATCACCGACGAATCGGTCATCGCGACGCCCGGTCTCGGGCAGGCCCCCGGCGCGGTCGCGGTGGCCGCCTCGGTCGGCGCGTTCGCGTTGAGTCTGTTCACCGTCGTGCGCCGGCGCGATCCGTCGTTCGTGTCGACGCTGTGGGTCGGCCTGGTCACGGTGCTGGCGTACCTCGCCGCCCTGTGGGTGACCGTCCTTCTCATCGGAGCGGGCCTCGGGACCGCGACGGCGGTGTCCGCCCGTGTCGCGACGACGGGGTTCGGTGCCGTCGTGATCGGCGCCGCCCTCGTCTCGGGGTGGGCGGGGACCGCCCTCGTGCGCACGCGCGCCGCACGACCGCGCTGGTCGTGGGAGGACGAGGACGATGCGTGAACGGCAAAACCCCGTCGGATCGGGCGGGGGGGCTACCGTGGAAGAGTGGAGCGGTCGCTCGAGACCCAGGTCAGCCAGGCGGTGGACGCCTGGCTGCGATGGTTGCCGCGCTGGGAACCGGCCACCCACCGCGGCAGGGTGGCGCCGTGTCGCCGCTGCTTCGGATCGCCGGTACTCTCGGCCGCCGGCCTGGGAGCCGACGTCCCCCATGGTGTGCAACACGGGTTGTCGACGCGGATCAAGACGATCGTCGATCACGCCGTCGCCGACTACACCGCGCGCAACCTCCCCATGTTGCAGGCCGAGCTGGATCAGCAGGCCGCCCGCAACCGGGCGCGCAGCTACCGACCGGCGGAAGATCTCGACCCGGAGTTCGAGGGGTTGCCGTTGGATCCGGACCCCGTTCCGGGTGCGCCGTTCCTGTTCACGATCGCGGGCCTGGCCGAAGAGGTCGACGCCGACATCCCGGCCTTGCCGCCGTTGAGCGACGAGGCCAAGGCCGCGTTGCGGCAGGAGGTCGCGCTCGCCGACGATTACGCCAACATGGTCGGCCGCGAGGTGTGTTCGATCCTGTTGCACTCGCGCCTGCGCATCCAGGCCGCGGTGGCCGAGCTCGTCGAACCGCAGATCGAGGCGATGCTCGAAGAGCTCACCCGATCCTTGGACTCGCCCTTCGGCGACCAGCCTCCGCTGGCCTGAACCGCACCTCATCCCGCCGAAACCGCCCTTCCGCGCCGATCCCACCCCGAAGCGACCCCCGGAAGGGGCGGTCTCGGCGGGAACAGGCGGATTCGCGGTGGGGCGGTGGGGCGGCGGGGCGGCGGGATGCGCCCGGGTGCGCTTGTTAGCATGGGCGGGCGCTCGCGCCTGAGAGTCGGGGGAGGAACGGTGGCCGCTCGCCTGCCTTCTTCGCCGCCGATCCTGCCGGGTCTCGCCTACATCCGGCCCCTGGGATCGGGCGGCTTCGCCGACGTGTTCCTCTACGAACAGGACATGCCGCGGCGCGACGTGGCCGTCAAGGTGCTCCCGAGCGATGTGCGCGAGGCCGATCTGCGGCGGATGTTCAACGCGGAGGCGGATGTTCTCGCCCGCCTGTCGGCGCACCCGTCGATCGTCACGGTCTACCAGGCGGGGATCTCGGCGGACGGGCGTCCGTTCATCGTCATGGAGTTCTGCCCGGGCTCGCTGTCGCAGCGGTACCGCGTGGAACGCATGCCCGTGGCCGAGGTGCTCACGATCGGGGTGCGGATGGCATCGGCGCTCGAGTCCGCCCACCGGGCCGGTCTGGTGCACCGCGACGTCAAGCCCAGCAACATCCTCGTGACCACCTTCGGCACGCCGGTCCTGGCCGACTTCGGCATCTCGTCGTCGTTGATCGGGACGCAGGCCGACGAGGTGCTGGCGATGTCGATCCCGTGGTCGGCGCCGGAGGTCGTGGCCGAGGAGACGGCCGGGACGATCTCCAGCGAGGTGTGGAGTCTCGGGGCGACGGTCTATTCGTTGTTGGCCGGTCGCTCGCCGTTCGAGCGCCGGGAGCGCGGGCAGAACTCCAAAGACCTCCTGCGTCGCCGCATCGCCCGGGCGACGTACACCCCGATTCCCCGCAACGACGTCCCGGATGCGCTGCAGGACGTGTTGGCGCGGTCGATGAGTCGTATTCCCGCACAGCGATATGCCTCGGCGCGAGAGTTCGCCGAGGCGTTGCAGGACGTGCAGCGCAGCCTGGGGATCTCCCCCACGGCGTTGGAGATCCCGGCGTCGGAGTGGGCACCCGGCGCCAGTCCCATCGACTTCGCCGACAGCGGGTTGCGCGGCCCCGCGCGCTCCCAGGTCGCCCGCGAGGTGCGTCGCAAGACGAAGCCCCGGACCGGGGTCGCCGCTCTCGCGCGTGACGAGGACACGGAGTTCACCTCACCCGAGCAGGCGCGGCGCCGCATGGTGCCGTGGGCGGTGGCCGTCGCCGCGGTCGTGGGCGCCGTCGGCGTGGTCGCCTCGCTCGTGGTCGCGGGGGTGATCTGAGATGAGACGTCGCACACTGGCCGGGATCGTCGCCGGCGTCGCCGCCGCGGGTGTCGTGCTCACCGCCGGCATCGTATGGCCCGGGCTCGACGCGCAGGAGACGCCCCCGGTCGACCCCACCGTGTGGGCGCTGCAGACCGGAGAGGGCTCCCGCTACGCGCGTGTGAACACCGCGATCGGCGAGCTGGACACCGTGCGGACCGTCTCGAATCCGAGCGAGGTCGCGCAGGGCACGGAGGGGGCGTTCCTCTTCTCCGACAGCTGGTCGAAGATCACCCGCATCGACGCCGCACTGCCGACCGATCTCGACGACGACACGGTACGCGCATCGCCGTCGACGCCGGTCGGCACCACGACCGTCGCCGCGGCGGGGGATTTCGTGGCCTACCTCACCGACGCCGGGACGGTCTTCGCCGGCGAATTGGCCGGGGACGCGACGCAACTCGATCCGTTCGCTGCGGGCGACGACGACGCCCCTCCGTACACCGCCGAGGCGATCGCCGTGGCCGAGGACGGTACGCTGTTCGCCTATTCCGCCGCCGACGGGTCGGTGCTGCGGTGGGATATCGCCGCCGGTCGGATGGTGGCACGTGATCGGCTCGAAATCGCCGAGCCCGCCCAGCCCCGCGTGACCGCCGCCGGCGACACCTGGGCGGTCGTGGACGGCGCGGACGGCACCGTCTGGCTCGCCGGGGTGACCGACCCGCTGAACGTCGACGTGACGGGGGCGGTCGTGGTCGGTCGTGCCGCCGTGACGGGATCGTCGGTCTACATCGCCGACGAGACATCCCTCGTGCGGGTGCCGGTCGACGGCTCCACCGCGGTCACCGAACGCGGTGGCACGACCGTGCTGGGCGTCCCCGCGGCCCCGGTCACCGTGGACGGTGAGGTCTATGCGGCGTGGCTCCCGCAGGGGGACGCGGCCGGGCTGCTGTGGAGCTCGGTCGACGGCGAGACCGTCCTGGACTACGCCGGCGAGACCCTCGGTGAGCAGCGGCGGCCGCAGTTCGTGGTCGGGCAGGGCGCGGTCATCCTCAACGAGACCCGCAGCGGCTGGGTGTGGACCGTCCCCGACGGGCAGTTGGTCCCGTCGAGCCAGAACTGGGCGCTCGACGACACCGTCGACCCCGAATCCGAACCCAGCGAGGAGCAGCTCGCCGTCCAGATCGACCCGAAGCCGCCGATCGCGGAGCCGGATGCGTTCGGGGTGCGCGCCGGGGCCCTGACCGCGCTGCCGGTGTTGTTGAACGACCACGATCCGAACGAGGATGTGCTCGCGATCGATCCGGCGTCGGTCACGGGGTTGGATCCGGATTTCGGCACCGTCGGCATCACCGACGACGGCCAGCGCCTCACGGTGCAGATCGAGCCCGGGGCGACCGGCGCGGCGAGTTTCTCCTACGCCGTCACCGACGGCACCGTCGACGGCGGGCTCACCTCCGACAGCACCACGGTGACCGTGACCGTCGCGGCCCCCGAGGTCGAAACGGCCCCCCGGTGGTGCGGGGTCGAGGGGTGTCTGGTGACCTGGCCGACCCCGGAGGTCGCGCGCGGGGGCACGGTGACCGTGCCGGTCATGCCCGGATGGGTCGACCCCGAGGGCGACCCGATGCTGCTGCTGTCGGTGGAGAACCCGTCCGGTGTGGGCAACGTCGCGGCGACCCCGGCGGGGGAGGTCGTCTACCAGCACGACGACGACGGCGGGGGTTCCGAGGAACTCGTCGAGCTGCGCGTGACCGTCGCCGACACCCTCGGTCAGACCGCGACGAAGTCGCTGCTGGTGCGGGTCTCGCCGCAGCCGCAGTTGACGGCGCAGTCGTTCGCGGTGGTCGACTCGGTCGGATCAGGGGTCGACGTCGACGTGCTCGGTCACGTCACCGGCACCGCCGGTGCGCTGTCGTTGGAATCCGTGCGCGTGCTCGACGACGCCGCGGCGACGGCGACCGTCGTCGGTGGCTCGACGACCTTCGACGTCGCCGCGGACGAACCGGGCACGTATCGCGTCGACTACACCGTCACCGACGGCGACTCCTCGGCGACCGCGACGGCCCGCATCACCCTGCTCGCCCCCGATGCGCCGGCGGATCTGACCACCGCACCGGTCGTCGCGTTCGTCCACCCGCAGGAGGACGCGACGCTCGACGTGTTCGCGGCGGTGTCCAACCCCACTGGCCGGGTGTTGCTGCTCAGCGACGTCGAGGCCGCGCCCGAGGAGGGGGCGACCCTGAGTGTCGACGCGGTCGGGCAGAACTATCTGCGCGTCTCGGGCAGCACCGCCACCGGTGAGCCCGGCACGCTCGGGACGGTGGGGTACACCGTCAGCGACGGCACGCAGGACGGCGGAGCGCGCGTGCGCGGCGAGGCGACGGTCTATCTGCTGCCGCCGGCCCCCGAGCTGGCGCCCATCGCCGTCGATGACACGGTGGTCGTGCGCACCGGGGCGCAGGTGGACATCCCCGTGCTCGAGAACGACGTCGCCCCCTCGGGCGGCAGGCCGGTCCTGAACCCGGCGTCGGTGGTGTCCTCGACCGACGAGGCGCTCGCGTTCGCATCCGGCGACACGCTGCGCTATCTCGCACCCGACGAGCCCGGTCATCACACCGTGGAGTACTCCGCGTCGCTGACCGGTGCACCGGGATTGGAGGACACCGCGACGGTGCGCATCGAGGTCCTCGACGCCGACGCCAATCGCGCCCCCTCGCCCGACACGCTCGAAGCCCGTGTTCTCAGCGGAGAGACCACGCGCATCCCCTTCGACGGGTTCGGGATGGATCCGGACGGCGACGTCGTGCGGCTCGACGCGGTGATCTCCCAACCCGAGTCCGGGTCGGCCACGATCTCCGCCGACGGCACGGCGCTGGTGTACTCGAGCGTGGCCGGCGACAGCGGCCAGGATGCCTTCCGCTATCGCGTGGTCGACGATTCCGGGCAGACCGGGGAGGGCACCGTCCGCGTGGGCGTGCTCGATTCGGTGGCCGATCCGAGTCCGGTCACCTTCACCGACTACGTGCAGGTGCAGGTCGGGGCCGAGAACGTGGTGCGCGTGGACGCGGTCGCCAACGACCTCGACCCCACCGGGGGTGACCTGTCCATCCGCGCGGTGCGACCCGACCAACCGACGATCCTGATCGACGGGTCGGCCAATCCCGAGTACGCCCGGTTGGATGCCCTGGTCGACACCGACGGCGAGCGCACCCTGGTCATCCGGGCGGGGGAGCAGGTGGGCACGATGGCGTTCCTGTACGACGTCGTGTCGACCTCGGGCAACACCGGGCGGGGTCTGGTCGTGGTCACCGTGGTCCGTGAGGCGGTCCCGGACTATCCGATCGTCGAAGACACCGTGCTCACCGTCGAGACCCGTGAGGACTTCGTGGACGGCGTCGACGTGTTGACCGGGAAGACGGCCTGGTCCGGCGGCGACGTCGGCGCGCTCGAGCTGGCACTGTGGGGAGACCCCGACGACGTCGAGGTGGGCGGCTCGAGCCTGCGCGGCACGCTGCCGGAACGGAACCGCATCATCCCGTTCGAGGTGACCGGGCAGGCGGTGACGGGCGAGGTCGTCACCTACGCGTTCCTGCGCGTGCCCGGCGATGACGACCTCGACCTCGCGCTGCGCGCCGGTGTGGCCGCGCCCGAGGTGACCGAGCTCGAATCGGTCACCTTCGACCTCGCCGATCATGTCGCCCTCCCGAGAGGCGCCGAGCTCGAGGTCGGGGAGCAGGTGCGTGCGGCGGGTGCCCGGCCCGAGGCGGAGTGCCGTGCGGCGTCGGGGACGCAGGTGACCTACGACGCCGGAGCCGGCGCCCCCTTCTCCGACGCGTGTCAGGTGCCGGTCCGGCTGGTCGGACAGACGGAGTGGACCTATCTGTCCGTGCCCGTCACCGTGATCGCCCTGGACCCGCAGCCCGAATTGGCGCCGGCGTCGGTGACGGTCGGACCCGGCGAGACCGACACGTTCGATCTGCGGGAGATGACCTCGTGGCAGCTCCGTGAGGACTGGGACGGCATCTCCTACGCCGTCTCCGCCGAGGGGTCCTCCTTCGACGTGTCGCTGACGGGGTCGGTGGTGACGGTCACCGGCGCCGACGACGCGGTGCCCGGGCGGCAAGAGGCCGTCATCGTCTCGGTCACCAGCCATCCCGGTGTCGCGTCGGCGCGTCTGCTGCTGCGGGTGGGGGCCGCGCCCTCCACCCTCCCGCGCGGCGGATCGGTCACCCAGCAGTGCTCGCAGGCCTCCGGGGGCCAGTGCACCATCGAGGTCGTCGGCGCGGGGGGTGAGGTCAACCCGCTTCCGGGCACACCCCTCGAGGTGGTCGACGTGACCGCGACCGGCGCGTGCACCGGGGTGACCTTCGCCGTGGCGGATGCCTCCCGCGTCGTGGCCTCCTGGTCCGCTGACGCCCCCGGAGCGACCTGCACGGCCTCCTTCTCCGTCCGGGACGCGCAGGGGCGCGTGTCGGCGGGGGAACGCGACGGCAACCTGCTGCTGGACCTGCAGGGCTACCCGCGCGCCCCCGCATCCGTGACCCAGACCGCCTTCGCCGACGGCAGCCTCACGCTCCGGGTGGATCCGGGGTCGGCCCGGCAGGCGTATCCGGCGCTCACCGGCTTCGTGGTCCGTTCGGGCGGGCAGGAGGTCGCGCGATGCGGCGTGGACGGCACCTGCCCGGCGATCTCGGCCCCCAACGGTGAGCAGCGCGTCTACGAGGTGCGCGCCGTGAACGCGGTGGGCGAGTCGCGCACGGGGGTGGGAACGACGGCGTGGGCGTACGATCCGCCGCCGGCTCCCGACGCGGTCACGGCAACGCCGGTCGCGACGTCGTCCGGGGAAGGCGGCGTGGTCTCCGTGGAGATCACCGGGATCTCACCCGCCGAGACGGGGAGCCTGCGTCTGACGAGCCCCTCCGGCGACGAGGTGACCGTGCCCGTCTCGCGCAATCAGACGCGGGTGAGCGTGCGGGAGTACCGCATCGGGACGAACACCGCCTCCACGCTCACGGTGACCCCGCTGTCCCGCTTCGATGTGCCGCCCGGGCTCGGCGGCAGCGCCTCGGGGTCGGCGGTCACGGTCGCCGCGAACGGGATCGGGGCCCCGAAGAACGCCCAGCTCACCCTCGTGGCGACCAACAACGGCGACGGCACGGCGACGATCATCGCCACCGGTGCGGCGACCGTGAACGGGGAGGGATCCAGACTGCGGTACGACATCGTCGAGGCCGGCCGTTTCTGCCGCCCGGACGACGACGGTGCCCGGGCGGAGTTCGAGGTGCGCGACGGCGAGGAGTACGCGTACGAGATGTGCGTGGAGTCCCGCTACAACGGGCGGGACTACGGGGAGGTCGTCGTCACCCGCACGGTGTACGCCGTCCAGGACGACGCGGCACCCCGGGGCTACACCTTCGTCGTCGACGCTCGCCCGGACGTGACCTCGACGCGCGCCGAGTGGCGCATCCGGCAGGCGCCCGCATCCGATGAGGATCCGCCGCGGTTCAATGATCCCGAGTTCAACGGATATCCGACGAGCGTGTTCGGGCGCGATCCGGGCATCGATGTGCGGTACGTGCACGACTGGCACGGCGCCACGACCGGGTGGGCCGACGTCACCGCCCGCTCCGGCAGTGCCCCGTACCAGGTGCAGGCGACGTGGTCGGCGAGCTCGTGCGTCGGTGGCGGCACGCTGCAGACGACCGGTTCGTCCTCGACCGCGCCGAACGGGGGCACCGCGGCGATCACCTTCGGCAACGGATCACTGCGCTACTTCGACGCCGACGGGACCCGACTGTCGCACACCGCGGGCACGTGGGAGGTCCCCGTCGGCGCGGCATACGTCGAGGGCATCTCGGTGACGGTGGACTGGAGCGCGCAGGGCTGGGGGCTCCAGAACGCGCAGACCACCTTCGCCGCCACCTGTCAGCCCGGTGACACCGCGCCGGAGACCCCGGCCGGCTGAGGCCAGAACGAACGAGGAACGATGACCATCACGCAGGAACAGGCCACCTGGTTCTCCCAGACCTTCGCGCAGATCGCCGACAACGTCGAGCGCGCGCTGTTGGGCAAGCGTCACGTCGTCGAGCTCGTGCTCACCGCGATGCTCAGCGACGGACACGTGCTCCTGGAAGACGTCCCGGGCACCGGCAAGACCTCGCTCGCCCGTGCGATCGCCCAGTCGGTGCAGGGCACCAACACCCGCATCCAGTTCACGCCCGACCTCCTGCCCGGCGATATCACGGGCATCAGCGTGTACGACCAGAAGCAGGGCGTGTTCGAGTTCCACGCCGGACCGGTCTTCGCCAATATCGTCCTCGCCGACGAGATCAACCGGGCGAGCCCCAAGACGCAGGCGGCGCTGCTGGAGGTCATGGAGGAAGGGCACGTCACCATCGACGGGGTCAGCCGTCCCGTCGGTGTCCCGTTCCTCGTGCTGGCCACGCAGAACCCGGTCGAACAGGCCGGGACCTACCGGCTTCCGGAGGCGCAGCTGGACCGCTTCCTGATGCGCACCTCGCTCGGCTACCCCGACCACGCCGCGACGGTGCGGATCCTCGACGGGGCGGCCGTGGCGACCGAGGAGCTGAGCCCGATCATCACGCCACAGGCCCTGGTCGGCATGGCCGATCTCGCCGCCACGGTCTATGCCGACGCCCTCGTGCTGGACTACATCGCGCGCCTGGTGGATGCGACGCGCTCGGCCGACGAGGTGCGACTCGGGATCAGCATCCGCGGTGCGCTGGCCCTCACGCGGTCCGGTCGTGCCCGCGCCGCCACGCAGGGTCGCACCTTCGTCACCCCCGACGACGTCAAGGCCCTCGCCGTGCCGGTCCTCGCGCATCGGCTCATCCTGCACGCCGAGGCCGAGTTCGACGGCGTGACCCCCGAGGCGGTCATCGGGCAGGTGTTGCTGGATGTCGAGCCGCCCACGCGACGCGAGGCGGTATGACCCGCACCGCTCCCCGATTCACCCGCACCGCCACCGGCGGCGACAGCGCCGGCGGCACCACGACCCTCGCCGCGACCGGCACGCAGGTGTCGGGTTCGCGCCGCGACCGTGCGCTCGTGCGGGTGGTCGTCGCCCTCACACGGTGGTTCCGGGCCGCGGGGGTGGGGGTCGCGGGAGCGGCCCGGTGGAGCGCGCGGACCGTGCGCCCGGCCGGTGTGCTGGTCGTCGCCGCGGCCACTGTGGGCCTGTGCGGGGGGGTGTTGTTCGGATGGGTCGAGTGGTTGGTCGCGGCGGTCATCGCGCTGGTGCTGCTGCTGACGGCGGTGCCGTTCCTCTTCGGTGCGCGCTCGTACGCCGTGGACCTGTCGCTCGGGAGGGACCGGGTCGTGGCCGGCTCGGCCGTGACCGGGGCGATCGGGGTGCGCAACGTCGGCGCACGCACGACGCTCCCCGGCCGATTGGACGTCCCCGTCGGCGACGGGCTGGTCGAGATCGACGTGCCGCTGCTGCGGCCCGGACACCAGGTCGCCGACCCCCTCGAGCTTCCCGATCTGCGGCGCGGCATCGTCTCGGTCGGTCCCGCCACCACGGTCCGTGCCGACCCGCTGGGCCTGCTGCGTCGCGAGCACGCGTTCCACGATGTGCACGAACTGTACGTCCATCCGCGCACCGTCGCGCTCCCCTCGACCAGTGCCGGCCTCATCCGCGACCTCGAGGGCGCACCGACGCGGCGCCTGGTCGATGCGGACATGTCCTTCCACGCCATCCGCGAGTACGCCCCCGGTGACAGTCGTCGTCAGGTGCACTGGAAGTCCACGGCCAAGACGGGCCGCCTCATGGTGCGTCAGTACGAAGAGACCCGCCGTTCGCGGATGGCCGTCGTCCTGGCGATCGCCGAGAACGAGTACGTCGACGCGGACGAGTTCGAACTCGCCGTCTCGTGCGCGGCCTCCCTGGGTCTGCGCGCGGTGCGTGATGCGCGCGACGTCGACATCGTCGCCGGTGCCGACGTGCCTCGTGCCGTGCGGGGCCGGTTGCGGGCCCTCCAGCGTGTGCCCGCCGTCTCGCCGCGCCGCATGCTCGACGGGTTCAGCGCCATCGATCTGCTCGAGACGACGATGCCCGTCGGCGAGGTGTGCGCCCTGGCCGCGGAGTCGAGCGACCGCCTGTCGATCGCGTTCATCGTCACCGGGTCGCGTGTGCCGCTGACCCGGCTGCGGCAGGCGGTGCTGCGCTTTCCCGCCGAGACGACCGTCGTGGGGGTGCGCTGTGACGAACGCGCGCATCCGCGGATGCAGTCGGTGAACGGGATGACCGTGCTCACCGTCGGCACGATCGAGGACCTGTCGGGACTGCTGGTGCGGGGAGCGACCACGTGAGCGCCACGGGGGCCGCGCCGCGGGCCGCGCGGGAGCGTCCGGTCGAGGGGGACGCCCGCTTCGTGGCCGGGACGATGCTCGCGCTCGCCGTGGGCGCCCTGGCGACGGCGGCCGCGTGGCCCGTGTACGCCGACACGGCCTACCTGGTGGTCGTCGCCGCCGGCGTCGTGCCGGGTGCCGTGATCGCGATGCTCGCGCAGCGACGGCGTTGGGGCGGATGGACCGTCGCCGCGCTCCTTGTCGCGGCACTGCTGGTCGCAGGCGTGGCCGCCGCGGTGCCGTCCCGCCTGACCGGCCTCGCGCAGGTGCCGGCTGCTGTGGGTGATGTGCTCGCCGGCGTGGTCTTCGGCGGGAAGGATCTACTCACCGTCGACCTTCCCGTGGGCGCGTATCGCAACCTCCTCGTGCCGGCCCTCGTCGTCTTCCTGGTGGGCACGTGCACGTTGCTGCTGACGTCGTGGCGACGGGATCGGCTGGCGTACCTGGCCGTTCCGGTGGCGATGGGCATGGTCATGTTCGGCCTGCTGTTCGGCCGCACCTCGGTCAGCGCGTCGATCGTGGTCGGTCCGTTCGTGTTCGTCGCCCCGGTCGAGACGGCCCTGGGCGTCGCGACCCTCCTGGTGCTCCTGCTGTGGCTGGTGTGGCGCGGGCGTGCGCAGCGCACCGGCGCGCTCGGGCGTGCGCGGGGGGCCCGGGTGGGGCGCCGTGCGTCCGGGGCGTCCGTCGCGCGGGGGTGGACGGCGGTGGGGTTGCTGGGCCTGGCGGTGGCGGTGGCGGTGGCGGTGGTGCCGTGGGCCGCGCAAGGACTGGACCGCGACGTCCTGCGCAGTGTGACGGCGCCCGATGTCGATCTGTCCGCCGAGGTCAGTCCGCTCGCGGTCTACCGCGCCGCCTTCGACGATGCGCGCGCGGACGACGTCTTGTTCACCGTCGACGCGGTCGACGGGGATCCCGAGCGGGTCAGGATCGCGGTGCTCGACGGATACGACGGCGAGGTGTTCCGCACCGAGTCCGACACACGATTCGTGCGGGTCCCCGCCACCCGCACGGCGCAGGAGGGGGCCCCGGCGCGGGTCGAGGTCGAGATCGTCGATCTCGACGGTGTCTGGATGCCCACCGTCGGTGACCTGGTCGAGGTCGACTTCACCGGTGACCGGGCGACGGCCCTCGCCGACGGCTTCTACTACAGTGCGACGGACGCCGCGGGGGTGGAGACCGCCGGTGGCGGCCTGCGGGAGGGGGACGGCTATGTGCTCGAGGCCTCCCTCCCCGCCGACCCCGATCCGGCCACGATCACCGCACCCGGGTCGGCCTCGTCGGTGACCGCGCCCGAGAGCCTGCGCACCTGGGTGGAGGAGCATCGGACCGGCTCGGACGGCGCGGCGCTCGTGGCCCTGATCGACCTCCTGCGCGAGCGCGGCTACCTCAGCCATGCGCTGAACGCATCCGATCCGCCGGCCCGCTGGAGCACCGACCTCGGCGACTACCGCTTCCAGCCCGCCGCGGCAGGTCACTCGCTCGCCCGTATCGACCAGATGTTCTCGCGACTGCTGCAACGCGAGGCGGACCCGCAGGCGGTGGCCGCCGACAACCTCGTCGCCGCCGTCGGCGACGACGAGCAGTTCGCGGTCGCGGCGGCCCTCATCGCCGAAGAGCTGGGTTTCCCCGCGCGGGTCGTGGTGGGCACGCGACTGTCCTCCGACGATCCCACCCTTCCAGTGTGCGACGACGGCGTATGCCGTCCGGCGGATCTGGCCGCGTGGGTCGAGGTGCGCGCCTCGACGGGGGAATGGGTCGCACTGGATGTCACCCCGCAGCATGAGACGTCGCCGAGCCTGGAGACGACCGAGCAACGAGACCCCGAGAACGTCACCGACGTGCGGCCCGACGCGGTGGAGGAGGTGGTCCCGCCCGACCCGACGCAGGAGGACGAGACGCTCGCGCGCGACGACTCCGACGAGACCGGCGTCGATCTGGCCTGGCTGTGGCCGATCCTGCGGGTGATCGCGATCTGGTCCCTCCTGGCCCTGCTGTTGCTCGGACCCTTCATCGCGGTCCTCGCCGCGAAGGCGGCCAGGAGGAGGGGGCGCAGGCGGGCGGCGACACCGGCGACGCGGATCGCCGGCGGCTGGGACGAGATCGTCGATGCCGCCGTCGACGCGGGGCGGGAAGCTCCCGGGTCGCGCACCCGCGCGGAGACCGCGGCGCTGTGGGACCTGCCGGACGGGCGACGGATCGCCGCGGCGGCCGATGCGGCGGTGTTCTCCGGCCGCGGTGCCACCGCCGATCAGGCGCAGGCGTTCTGGGACGATGTGGACCGTCGCCGCCGCGAGCTGCGCGGCGGCAGGGGTGTGTGGTGCGCGCTCGTGGCCTCCGTTTCTTTGAGATCATTCATCCATCACGCCGCCCCACCGGGCGGCCGCCGCCGTCGTCTCGCCGAAAGGGGGGAGCGCGGCTCGTCCCGGCGAGCGCGCACCATGCCATGAACACCGACTCCGCCGCCACGGTCGCCGTTGTGGCGACCTCGCTCCTGGTGAGCGCGCTGTTGTACGTGTGGATCGCGATCGCCCTGTCGGCGGTGTTCCGCAAGTCGGGCGAGTCCGGCTGGAAGGGGTGGGTCCCCGTGTACAACGTGGGCGTGCTTTTCCAGCTCGCGGGGTATCCGTGGTGGAGTGTGCTGCTGTTCCTGCTTCCTGTGGCAGGTCCGGTGATCGTGTTCGTCGTGTTCGTCCTGGCGGCCCATCGGGTCGGCCGCTCCTTCGGGTTCGGTGGGGGCATGACGGTACTGGCCGTGGTGCTGCCCCCGGTCTGGGCGACCGTCCTCGGCTTCGGTTCGGCACGCTGGATCGGGGCCGAGGCCGTGGGGGCGCCACGCCGGCGCACCCACGCGGACGCGGCCGAGCCGGTCTACTCCCGCGGCTTCGACGGCACCCCCGCTTCCTTCGGTGCCGACCCGCCGGGCGAGCGCGGTCGCGCTTCGAGCGGCCTCGAGGGATGGGCTCCGGCGCGTGCCGAGGTCCCGGTCGAGCCGGCCGAGACGCCGGCGGACGTGGCGGACGAGGCGCCGTCGAGGCCCGAGCCCGCACCGGTCTCCCCCTTCGCGGACTGGTGGCCCGATGTGCTCGACGAGGATCCCGACACCGACTCGGCGGTCGACGATCCGGCGCAGGGGGCACTGTTCGACGAAACGCCGGTCTCCGCCGGTGACGTGACACCGCCGTCGCCCCCGCACCGTCCCGATCCGGCAGACCTCCCGCCGTCGACCCCGGCGACGGCCGACTCGGATGAAGACCGCGTGCCGCCACCCCTGCGTCGGTCCACCGCGCGCCCGGCGTGGAACGGGTTCGACCTCAGTGCGCCCGGGGAATTCACCGGGGAGGTCACCGACGCCGTGCCCGGTGCCCCGGCACCGATCTCGGCCGTCCCGGTCGATGACGCCCGGCCGTCGCAGCACGACGCGCCGCACGACCCCCGCGAGGTGACGCCGGCGGTCCCCGACGCGTCCGAGGAGCCCCCCTCGCGCGAGGAGCCCGCCTCGCCGTCGCGCGACGTCGTGGGGGCACCGGATGCGTCCGTCACCCCCGCGCGGTCACCGGAGAGCGTCGAGGAGGTCGCGGCGCAGATCGACGCGGCACCGCCGGTCACCCGCGCCCCGGCCGCGCCGCGTGGCCTCGGGGAAGGCCCCGACGGGGACGCCGGGGCCTTCCCCGACGACGCCGGCGTCTCGGCGATCGTCGGCGCCCCGGTGGCGGGTTCGCCGCGCTCGGCGCGCTCCTCGGTCTCGGCGCGTTTCGCCGATGTCAGCCGCGACGACGACCTGGTCGACCAGACGATCGTCACGCGTCGTCGCCGGACCGGGTGGGTCCTGGTCGGACCGGACGGGGAGCGCATCGCCCTCACCGAGGACGTCGCGGTCGTCGGCCGCCGACCCCGCGTCGACGCCGCGTTCCCCCACGCGCAGCTGGTGACCGTCGGCGACCCGACGCGCACCGTGTCGAAGACCCACGCCCGACTCGAGCTCCGGGGGGACGTATGGACCGTCGTCGACCTGGATTCGACCAACGGTGTGGTGCTGATCGCCGACAACGACGACGAGACCGACGTGCAACCCGGGGCGGTGACGCGCCTGACCCCCCGCTTCCTGCTCGGAGACGCCGAGCTGCGGCTCGAGGAGGCCGCCACCTCGTGACGCCCACGCCCGGGGACGACGCCCGCCCGCACGACGCCCTCGGTGACGACGAGTCCACCCGGGTGTCGCGTCGCGAGACCCGGCGCGCGGACGAGTCCGCGGATGTGACCGCCCCGGCGCGTCGACGCGATCCGGACGCGACGACCGCTCCCGGGCGGCGGGCCCACGCGGATGCGTCCGGCACGGCGTCGCCCCGCCCGGAGGGCACCACCGTGCGGGTGCGGCCGGCGCGCACGGCCGACCCCGCCATCACCGCCGAGCGCCCTCTGGTGCGCACCGCGTCGATACCGGACGGCGTCTTCGCGTCGTCCGCGCCGCGAGAGCCCGACGTCGGCATCGCCCGGAGAGGGGCGCCGGACCCCCGGCGTGCCGGCGGACCGGTCGACGGCGACGCCGTTTCGGCCGCACGCCGCCGCCGGCATCGTCGACGGGTCGTGCTGCTGGTCGGCGGCGTGTGCGCCGGCGCTCTCGTGGCGGGCGTGGCCCTCGCGCTGCTGCTGATCGGCTGAGAGGTCCTCGGGGCGGGCCAGCGCTCGTTTGCCCCCCTCGGTCCGAGCGCCTATCATGGATCGGGTGTGCGTCCGCGCGCGCCGTCTGCCGTGTCTCGACGCGCCGGTCGGATCCGCGAGGACGTCACATCTCAGGGAACGGTCTGCGAACAGGCCACCCCCACGGCATATCCATGAGACGACAGCGCGGAAGACCTTCTCCCGCGCCGGTGGATCCCACGTGTGCCCGAGGCGAGGTGATCGACTCGGGGGAGACCACGACGCTGTCACCGTGCAGCACAACGAAAGTAGAGAGAACGTGCCAACCATTCAGCAGTTGGTTCGCAAGGGCCGCAGCCCCAAGGTCTCCAAGACCAAGGCTCCGGCGCTGAAGGCGAACCCGCAGCAGGCGGGCGTGTGCACCCGCGTGTACACCACCACCCCGAAGA
>NZTV01000038.1 GCA_002703245.1 Microbacterium sp. | reverse complement strand
CCTGCGCTGGGTCGCGCTCTTGCCCGGGCTGCGACCGGCGGCGGTCTCCGCGCCGAGCTCACGCCCGAAGCGCGCCTCGGCGAGGCCCAGAGCTAGGGCGTGTCTCCCAATCGGGGGGGTGACCCGCGATTCTGGCCGGCAAACTGTTCAGCGAGCCCACGATCGAAAAGTTGGACGTCCGGGGCTCCAAAATCCCCGCCTGAGACCATGATCTCGTCGAGCGTCGCCGGTACCTCACCCTTGTTGGCATAGTCCACGGGTGAGGTACCGGCGACGGTGCGGCGAGTACCCGTGCGATGGTTCTGCCGTCACGATGGGGTCACGCCTGTGGCTTCCTCCAATGCCGCGGCGAGGTATCTCGCGGAAGCGCCGACGCCCTTGTCCGCGACGTGCTCGGGCGTGCCAGCTGCAACCATGGTCCCGCTGGCGTCGCCCGCACCGGGCCCTAGTGTGACTACGAGGGGCTCGCCTGCTTCGACCGGACCGGCACTTCGAACGGCCCGACCGAGGCGATCAACGGCCGCCTCGAGCACCTCCACGGCTCCGCCCTCGGCTTCCGCAACCTCACCAACTACATCTCCCGATCGCTCCTCGAAACCGGAGGATTCAGACCACTGCTACACCCTCAAATGCGATGAGCCCCATAACCCGCTTCGTCTCCATTCCGCCTTGCGCGCTGCCCGGTCGACAAGTCTCGCCGTCGGGCGCTGCCCTTGGGTTCCGATACGCTTCCCGCATGACGAGTGGGCAGATGGAACGGCGCACGAGTTGGCGAACGATTCGCACGGAGTCGGGTTCGGCTGTGTTCTTGGTCGTCGTCGCAGCGGTCGCCTTGCTCTGGGCGAACTCGCCACTCTCCGAGGCCTATTTCGGGCTGTGGGATGTCGAGATCGGGTTCGATGTCGGAGGGTTCGGACTGCACATGAACCTGCACCACTGGATCAACGACGGCCTCATGGTGGTCTTCTTCTTCGTCGTTGGCCTCGAGGTGCGACAGGAGTTCGCGCATGGGTCGCTCCGAGACGCCAGCCGCGCGCGTCTCGCGTTGATCGCTGGCGTCGCTGGCGTGGCACTGCCCGCAGTTTTCTACATCCTGATCGTGGCCGCCGCGGGCGGCGACGGGCTCGGTGGATGGGGCGCGGTGGTCGGTACCGACACCGCGTTCCTGTTGGGTGCCCTCGCGCTCGTCGGCCCGAAACTCTCCGGCCAGTTGCGGGTGTTCCTACTCACCCTTACCGTCGTCGATGACTTCCTCGCCGTCTCCATCATCGGCATTGTCTACAGCGACGAGATCCGGCTCGTTCCGCTGCTGATCGCAGTTGCCTGCCTCGCCGGGTTGTGGCTTCTGGGTCGTTCGCGGCAATGGAGCGCCACACCGTACGTGCTGATTGTCGTTGTGCTCTGGTTCGCGACCGTTGATTCCGGAGTCCACGCCTCCCTCGCGGGCATGGTCGCAGGGCTCCTTATCCCCGCCTACCCGACGCGTCGGCACAAGGTGGTCGCGGCTCGTCAGCTGTTCCGCGACTTCTGGCAGTCGCCGAGCGCGGCATCGGCCCGCGCAGTCGATCGAGGCTTGGCGGGAGGTATCTCGGTAAATGAACGCATGCACGAGGTTTTGCGCATGCCGACCGCGCTCGTCATCGTCCCGATCTTCGCGCTCGCGAACGCTGGCGTCGACCTGCGCGGCGGCGTGCTCGTCGATTCCTTCCAGTCCTCCGTGACGTGGGGAGTCATCGTGGGTCTCGTGCTCGGCAAACTTCTCGGCATCGGTCTCGCCACCTTCGTCGCTGTGAAGCTTGGAGCCGGTCGGCTACCCGAGGGTGTCGGGATGGGCAGCGTGTTTGGCGGCGCGGCGCTTTCGGGAATCGGGTTCACCGTGTCGCTCCTGGTGATCGGCCTCGCGTTCGGCTCGACGTCCGACCTGGGTCGGCAAGCGACCGTCGGCGTGTTGGTCGCGATGGTGCTCGCTACCGCGCTTGGTTGGCTGATTTTCCGGGTTGCTGCGAAACGCTGGGGAGAGGAGACGGCAGATCTGCCGATGGTGCTCACACCGCCCGTGGATCCTGAAGTCGACCACATCCGTGGACCAGAGGACGCTCAGCTCACGCTCGTCGAGTACATCGACTTCGAATGCCCCTATTGCGCGCACGCAACGGGTTCCTGGGAGGACCTTCGCAGCCGGTTCGGGGACGATCTCCGGTATGTCGTTCGCCAGCTGCCACATCACCCTCACGGCCCCATAGCCGCACGAGCGTCGGAGGCGGCATCGAATCAGGGGATGTTCTGGCCGTGGCTGGACTTCGTCTTCACGCGGCAAGATGCGCTCGAGCGCGAAGATCTGATCCGCTACGCCGAAGAGCTGGGCCTGGATGTCGCCCAGTTCACGGCTGACCTCGATAGTGCCGCCGTACGTGCCCGTGTGGAGCGGGATCTCGAAAGCGCCGATGCAAGCGGGGCGCACGCCACCCCGACGTTCTTCGTAGACGGCCGACGGTTGCTGGGTAGCTACGACGCTCGAACGCTCACCTCAGCCCTCGAAGCCAGCCGCCGAGGCACACGAACCCAGGAAGTGCGCTCCTGAGTCGTCAAGCGTCGCGGGGCGCGTCGGTACACCTGCCCGAGCGAACAAGAACACCCGATGGCAGGGCGCTCGTCGCCCTCGACAGCGCTGGCGCGGGAATGTACCTCCCCGTTGCGGCACTCTTCCTCATCCAAGTTCGCGGATTCTCGGTTGCGGATGCGGGCCTCGCATTGGGCATCGGGGCAGGCGTCGGTCTGCTGTTCCCCGTCCTCGCCGGGACGCTGGTCGACCGAGTTGGCCCTCGCAGGGTGATCGGCACCGGACAGTTGCTCCGAGCCATCGCGATGCTCGTCTACCTACTCGTACCCGGTTGGCCCGGGGCGATTGCCGGGAGCGCGATCTGCGCCGCCGGGATGCAGCTGCACTACGGATCGCTATACGCCTTCCTGACAGCAT
Source organism: Microbacterium sp. (assembly GCA_002703245.1). Lineage (GTDB taxonomy): Bacteria > Actinomycetota > Actinomycetes > Actinomycetales > Microbacteriaceae > Microbacterium > Microbacterium aquimaris. The sequence continues at coordinate 4,987 of NZTV01000038.1, read as the reverse complement.
TGCGTCCCAGCGACGGGTTTCACGATGCGCAGTTCGCTCGCGTTGAGATGGTGCGTTCGGCTGGCTACGGTGCTGGCGCGCTCCTCGGTGCCGTGCTGCTGGCCTGGGACCCCGCCATGTTGCCTTGGCTGCTGGCGGTCAAACTCGTCACGTCGACGATGGCAGCCATACTTGTGTTCACGATGCGGATGCCGCCGCACACGTCATCTCGCTCGGTGAAGGCTACGTCCGCCGCACCAGGAGTGCTACGGAACCGCCCGTTTCTCGGGCTCATCCTTCTGGGCTTTCTCATCACCCTGGTGATGGAGTTCTTCCCGGTTGCCTTTCCGGTGATCGCTGTCGAACAACTCGGCGCGCCGGCATGGTTGCCGAGCCTCGCAAACGCCGGCCTGGCCATGCTGTCGAGCACCCTCACAGGAGTCGCGGTGGCGCTGACGAGCTCACGTTCTCGGGCATTCGCTGTGCGGCTCGGAGCAGTGCTGCTCTTGGCGTGGATCGCCTCAATGGTGGCCGTCTACGCGGTTCCTTCAGCGTGGCTTGCGGTAGCCCTGTTCGGATCGGCGCTGATCTTCGGAGTCGGCACGGTCGTGCTCGGCACGAGGATGAACGCGGCCGCGAGTGAGGCCGCCCCACCGGAACAGGCTGGACGCTACCTCGCTGCGTTCCAGTACTCATTCAGCGTCGCCAGCCTCACCGCGCCTCTTCTGATGTCGGCTTTCGCGTTGTCGGGTTGGTTGCCGTGGGTGCTACTCGTATTGGGGCCTGCGGGGGCGCTCGTACTGCTTCCGTGGCTACGTCGCGCGCTGCCGCCCCGTGTGCTCGCTCTCGCTCCCGACGAGACTGAAGCCGGAGCCTAACCCGTCCGCATCCGACGGGTGAGGACGACGCCACCACCTGTTACAACAGATGCACGATCCCTGTGTCACCCCAGGCGGACGCGAGATACTCCGCGGCGAGACGCCGATGACAACGATCAGGAGAGGCCTCTGAGCAAAGGAGCACTGCCTCGTTGAAGTCAGCAGGACTGAGCACCGCTTCGACCTGGCGACCTTCCAAGAGGCGCACGTACTCAGCGGCGTATTGCTCCCGCGACACAGCCCCGTGCTGGTAGTCACGTAGCGCTTGCTCTGTCGGGGTGAGGAGCAACTCCTGCCGATAATGCATGTCGCAAATCTCACTGAGGAAGAACTCGAGGTCGTCTCGCTTCGCGAATCCTGCGAGCTGCGAACGGTTCCGCAGCCGTATGTCAACAAGAGCCGTCGCGCCGCTGTCGGAGAGCAGACCGAAGAACTCGCGCGTCTTCTTCTTCGTGAACCCGATGGTAAACAGCCGCATCATCTTGCCTCCCACGGTCGATGAACCTGCTTACCACGAGACCCGCTTGGTACAGTTCTGAAATGGATCACCTTTCCTCAGTGTCCACCCACGTCCAGCCCGATGTCCGGGTGCGTGGTGCCCGCGAACACAACCTCAAGGACGTCGATCTCACGGTTCCGCGTGACGCGATGGTTGTGTTCACGGGCGTGTCCGGATCCGGGAAGTCCTCCTTGGCTTTCGGCACGTTGTACGCGGAGTCGCAGCGGCGCTACTTGGAGTCAGTTGCCCCGTACGCGCGGCGACTGATCGACCAGGCGGGTGTCCCCGACGTCGACTCCATCACCGGGATGCCGCCCGCAGTCGCCTTGCAGCAGCAGCGCGGAGGGCGCAGCGCGCGCTCCTCTGTAGGCAGCATCACCACGCTGTCGAGTGTGGTTCGGATGCTCTATTCGCGAGCAGGTGAATACCCAGATGGTCAGCCGATGCTCTACGCCGAGGACTTCTCCGCGAACACCGTGCAGGGCGCGTGCCCCGAGTGCCACGGCATTGGCAGAGTGTACGCGGTGACCGAGGAGCGGATGGTGCCCGATCCCTCACTCACCATCCGGGAGCGCGCCATCGCATCGTGGCCGACCGCCTGGCACGGCCACCAGTTGCGGGACGTGCTCGTCGCGCTCGGCTACGACGTCGACGTACCGTGGAAGGATCTGCCGAAGAAGGATCGGGACTGGATCCTCTATACCGACGAGACCCCCTTCGTTCCCGTCCACTCTCGACTCACACTCGCCGAGGCGCGCCGGGCAATCCGAGCAGGAATCGAACCGAGCTACTCGGGCACCTTCGTCGGCGCGCGGCGGTACGTGCTCGACACTTTCGCGAACACGAAGAGCGCGTCGATGAAGCGCCGCGTAGCCCAGTTCATGAGCGCGGCGGTCTGCCCGGTGTGCCATGGGAAGCGGCTCAAACCCGAAGCACTGACGGTGACGTTCGAAGGACTCGATATCGCGGACTTCTCAGCCTTGCCACTGCGTGAATTGGCTGAGCTCCTCGAGTCCGTCGTCGCCGAGTCTGACCGCGAGGGCGAGACCTCCGCCGCCGTGGTAGACGTCGCGACTAAACGTGAAGCCGTCGAGCAGCGCGTTGCTGCTGGCGGCTCCGCTCACTCCGCTGCGCCGGATGTCCGTCGCACACCGAATCAGTCTGTCGAGAAGCGCGCCGCGGCAGCCCGCCTGGGCGCAGAATTGCTGGACCGCCTGCGCCCCATCATCGATCTCGGACTCGGTTACCTCTCGCTAGGTCGCACTACGCCGACACTGTCCGGAGGGGAGCTACAACGACTTCGACTCGCCACGCAGCTCACGTCGGAACTGTTCGGTGTTGTCTACGTCCTCGACGAACCGTCAGCCGGTCTCCATCCGCACGACGTCACCGCGCTGCTGGGTATCCTCGACGGGCTGAAGCAGCGCGGCAACAGCCTCTTCGTCGTGGAGCATTCCGTCGACGTCATGCGGCACGCGGACTGGCTGGTTGACATCGGCCCCGGAGCCGGGGAACGCGGCGGGCGCGTGATCTACAGCGGACCCACGGACGGGCTCGCGGAGGTCGACGAGTCGGTGACGCGCGGATACATCTTCGGGGGCAGCGGCCTTCCACCGCACCAGCCCCGTGCCGCCCACGACTGGTTGCAGCTGGAGCACGTCACCCGCAACAACCTGCGGGACGTATCTGTGGCGCTACCGCTCGGAACGCTCACTGCTGTCACTGGCGTGTCAGGGTCGGGGAAGTCCAGCCTTGTCAGTCAAGTCCTGCCTGCCCTCATCGGCGCCAGGCAAGGAGACGCCCCTCGCGTCGAGGAGGAAAGCGCTGAGGCCGACGCCCTGCTCCTCACTGACGAGTCCGATGAACTCGGAGGGTCGGTCGAGGGCGATCTCACGACCGTCCGGCGTGTGGTGAGCATCGACCAGAAACCCATCGGCCGCACGCCCCGCTCCAACGTCGCGACCTACACAGGACTCTTCGATCATGTGCGGCGCCGGTTCGCCGAGACGCCGGAAGCTCGGACACGCGGATACAAGCCCGGTCGGTTCTCCTTCAATGTCGCAGGCGGCCGTTGCCCGACCTGTGAGGGTGAAGGCTCCGTGATGGTCGAGCTGCTCTTCCTGCCCTCGGTCTACACCGTGTGTCCCGACTGCCATGGCACCCGCTATCAATCGAGCACCCTGGAGATCACCTGGCGAGGGCGCAACATCGCGGAAATCCTCGCGATGAGCGTCGAAGAGGCCCACGACTTCTTCGCCGGCGAGTACGACGTGATGCGCTCACTCACCTCGCTGGTCGATGTCGGGCTCGGGTACCTGCGCTTGGGACAGCCGGCCACAGAGCTCTCCGGTGGGGAGGCGCAGCGTGTGAAGCTGGCCACCGAACTGCAACGAGCGCAGCGCGGCGACACTCTGTACGTGCTCGATGAGCCGACCTCCGGATTGCACTGTGCCGACGCAGACCGTCTAGTTACCCACCTTCAGACTCTCGTCGATGCGGGCAACACGGTCGTGATGGTGGAACTCGACATGCGAGTGGTCGGCGCCGCCGACTACGTCATCGATCTCGGGCCGGGAGCCGGTGACAACGGCGGCACAGTGGTCGCGTCCGGAACGCCAGCAGAGGTCGCCGCGTCGAGAAACAGCGCTTCAGCACCGTATCTCGCCGCCGCCCTCGCCGAGGCCGCGACGCTGACGTCAGGGGCATAACCGGCTCTTCGCAGATGAGGGTGTAGACGTCGAGGGTGCGTCGTTGGCCGGGTAAGGTGAATCGCTCTGGGTTTCGTTCCGTTCCGTTCTTCAAGCAAGGATGGAATTGATGAATCAGAAGTACTCGCCCGAGATGCGGGAGAAGGCGTTGCGGATGCTGGACGAGGCGAAGCCCTCGCATCCGAATCTCATGACCGCGGTGCGTCATGTCGCTGGGCTTCTTGGTATGAGCGCGGAGACGTTGCGGGTGTGGCATCGCCGTCGCGAAGTCGACGGCGGGCAGCGTCCCGGTGTGCCCACCGATGTTGCCGAGGAGAACAAGCGCCTGCGGCGTGAGAACGCTGAGCTGCGCAAGGCGAACGAAGTGGCGGATTCAACCGGTGGTCGCAACGAGTTCCGCGAACTTCTCCGATGGTGTCAGATAGCCGAGTGTCTTGCGTGGTCGACCGTTGAGCGAGTCCTGGATCGCGGTCAGCTCAGCGCGGGTGACGATGCTCAGATCGGTGCTCTTCGGCAGGTACTGGCGTAACAGCCCGTTGGTGTTCTCGTTGCTTCCGCGCTGCCACGGGGAATGCGGGTCGCAGAAGTAGATCGGGATGCCGGTTACTGTCGTGAACTCGGCGTGCTTGGCCATCTCCGCGCCCTGGTCCCAGGTGATCGTCCGCGCCAGCGACGACGGTAGCGCCGTGATCGCTTCGCGCATCGCGGCCTCCACCTTTTCGGCGCTCTTCCCGTCGGGCAGGTGCAGCAGGAGAGCGAGCCGAGTGCTGCGTTCGACGAGGGTTCCCACGGCACTGCGACTGTTCTCACCGAGAATCAAGTCGCCTTCCTTACGTTGTTGGTGAGGCCGGATCCGACGTTGGCGTAGCGTTCCGGTCACCCTCGGGCAGCGGGTATGGCTCAGTTGTCGCCCTGCCGCTTGG
>NZTV01000012.1 GCA_002703245.1 Microbacterium sp. | reverse complement strand
GTGACCGTGTCACGCGGCACGCCCTCCGCACCGCACTTCCGGCACCACGGGTCGTCGTCGACGACACGGCACTCAAGTACTGCCCGGTCGGGCTCGAGCCGCTGTCCGACGGCTTCGAGGCCGAGCTCGTCGAGGCGGCAGAACGTGGTCAGGTCAGGCGTTGCGAACGTAGGGTGGTGCACGTCGAGGTCTTCCGGCGGATGAGCAGTGTGAGAACTTCCATCCTGGAAGACCTCGACGCCTATCCACGAACCCGCCGCCGACCCTCGACTACACCCTCAACTGCGAAGAGCCCGTTTACCGTGAGCAAGTGTTCTTGGTATTCGTCCTCGGTGACACCTGGCACCAAATCACTCACTTCCTGCTGGTACGACGACTAGGAGCAAACATATGACCGCCCGAAAGATCATCGTTGGCGCAACTAGCGGAGCCCTTCTTGTCGGGAGCGTGATCGCGGGAGCAAGCATGGCCACAGCATCAGATCCACCCGACTTCAGCGATCTACACGACGCCCAGCAACGAATCGCTACATCAGATGATGCCCTGCCTGACACGCTCCTTAAGAGCGGACAGGCCGTCGACTTCGCTGTCGATACCGCTCGCCACCTCACCGAATCCGCCAGAGCATCGTACTGGTCAGTTCTAAAGAAAGACGGGGATCTCTGCTTGGTCGTCGCCCCACTCGACGGAGAAATCGTCGGCGGATCGTGTGCCTCAAGAGAAGCCTTCTCTCTGCACGGCATCATGTTCGCGATTCAAGACAGCGCGCATCCAGACGAGTCCTTCGGGGCTTACCTAATCCCCGATTCGCTCGCAACCGCTACGATGCCCTTCGGCGTTGAGAGAGCGGGGACGAGTGTCGTTGAGGTACCCCTTCCAGAAGGCGCGGCACCCAAGATGGTGATCGAGTCCGGAGACAGCCGAGTCGAGCTACGGGAGATCGTGGAGCCGCCGAAGTGACTGCCGCGGGAAAACTCCAACCGAACCAGGCGAGAGGCCGCCTCAAGTTTGCGGCATTCGCAATCGTTATCGCTGCGGCGCTCTCGAGCCTCAGCGCGGTACCAGCGCATGCTGCTTGGGTGACGTATTTTTCGGGGACTCTCACAAGTTCTTGGAAATGGAGTGGGCATCACACCAATTCCGGAGGTTACACCACTATCGAGTGGCCGTTTAGCGGGACCGCCTACGTAATGAAGAGCGGAAGTAGTGCAACCTACGGCGGTACCAACTATGTCCGTGTCGCGTGGACTGGAGGACCCGCCTACGTTTCGGTCGCCTGCGCGCTCATCGGCGACATCGGCGGAATGCCGGCTACCTGTCAAACAGATACGTAGGAGGCTTAGGTTGTCGACGGCATGGAACCCGTGTGGTGTGCTAGAGGCGTGACACGATTCGGGAGAACAGTCCTGTGGTTTAGCGCGGGCGTCGCGCTCCTTGCGCTCACATCCTGCTCGACTGCACCCAACTGGCCCGAGCTAACTCCCTCAGATCAGTCGAGTGAGGACACGCTGCCCGATGCTGTCTTGAGTGAACAAAGTCTCGACCACATCGACACAGAGTCGATCCGATTTCAATGGGAGTCAGGCGACACAAGCTACTACTCGGCCTACTCAACCGACGATCCGGATGCAGGTTGCCTGATCGTTGTCGACTCAGATCAAGGCGCGGAGACAGCTTGCAGCCGGATTCCGCCACTGACGGTTGAGGGAGAGAACGAAACCGTCGCTCTAGGGGGCCGCGCGCCCGCTAACGAGGGGTGGGAGCAGATCACGCCGGTTTTCTGGCGTGAAGACTGATCTGTCCCGGCAGCTTCCGCTCCCGATTCTCGGGCTCTTCGGGCATCCGGTGGCGGTCATGCACGGTCACCGGGTGAGCTCGGCGCCGCGCGAGCGGGATCGTGTCGAGCGGGCCGGTCGGTTCTTCGTGGCCTGTGAACCGGGCTTGTTGATCGAGGTGGTGACGGATTCAGGGAATGTCCGTTGTGTGCGTGCACGCGCCTGGTCTCCGCCGCGGTGCACGCCGGCGGCCGTCATCTCGGCCGCGGCGGCGTCGGCGCGATACGCGTCGGCGTTGCCGCGGTGCTCACGCTCGTCTGCGTGTAGCTCCTCTGCACGTTCTTCGTGCAGCTCGCGCAGTGGCTCGTCCTCGGGGGACGCCTGAGCGAGAGCCTCTTCCTGGTCGGCCGCGAGGCCCGACTGAGCTGCGAGCTCGTCTTCACGCTTAGCCGCGATCGTGTCGTCTAGCGACTCGCGCATCGCCGCTGCGAGGCGGGCGCGCATCGCCGGCGCGGCCGCGTCGAGGTCGCCGGAGTGCTCGCCGTAGATCTTGTCCACGTCGACGCCCCACCTTGCCTGAGCGCCTTCGCGGACTGTGCTGTAGATCGCGAGCGCGTCGGGGTCGTGCGGGGCGAGGGCTGCGCCGTAGACGGCGGCGTTGGTCACCGAATCGGGGGTGGCCGTGCGCCAGAATTCGTCGCCGCGGACGTGGTCGAGGATCGCGCGTGTCTGCTGGGACTGTGCCTGGAGAGCGCGCTGCGCTTCGGCCGCTTCCTTCTCCCCGCGGTGCAGCTTCGCGCGGGCGACCTGCTCGGCCACCTGCTGTGCTCCGGACACCGCGACACGAATGCCTTGATCGGTTGCGTCCGCGATCTCTTCTTCGCCCATGACGATCTTCTCCTTCGGTTAGCGTTCGATGCCGGTGTCGCGTGGCACGCTACGGCGGCCGGGTGTGGATGGGGCGCGGGTCTGCGATTCGTTCTCGTTCATCTGCTCGCCCAGTGCCTCGCCGGTCAGGCGCTCGAACTGAGAGACGGCTGCTTGCACGCTGGTCAGGATCTCGGTGGCCATGCGCATGTTGCCTGCTTGCTGCAGCTGCGCAGCCATGACCTTCGATGTGCGGTTCGCTTGCCGCATCACTGCCCGCCAGCCGGTCGACGACGACCGGCCTCCCGCGCGTGAGGCCAGACGCACCGCGTACAGCGAGTCTGCCGCCAACCGGGTCCGCGCCGTCGGCTTCGCGTCGGGCTTGTCCGCCCGCCAGCGCGGCATTGCCCCGGCCTTGGCAAGCACGCTCGACGCACCGGCGATCGGGCCGTGTCCGTTCTTCTCGAAGTACAGCGACGCCGCTGCGAACGCCCCGGACAACTCTGTTGCGGCGTACCGGCCGACACGGCTGCCGTCCGTACCGATCACGGCCAAGCGCGTTGCCATCGCGGGCGGCACGGTCGGTGCGGTGGCACGTCGCGGAGTGTCCCACTCCCCCGCGCGTAGGGACTGCCCGCGCTGCTTCCACGCACCAACCGCGGCGGCCTCGTCGTTGCCGGGCCACCGGGAACGCAACTGTCCCAGCGACAGGTTGGAGTCGAGCTTCGCGCCACTGAACCAGACGGGCTTTCCTCGCTCACCGTTCACGAAAGCTGGCGTCAGCGCCGCCGAGTACCCAACAACGGAGCCAGCGTCGCCCTTCGCGAATCGAGGTCGCACGAGAACACGCAAGTTCCACGCGCCTTCGATGAACTCTCGTTCGTTCGACGCTGTCGCCGCGGCGCTGCGCAGGCGGCGGCGCAGCTCGTCCCGATCGGTGTTGCGGCGCGTGCCCTCCGCCACACGGGACGTTTCCGCCTTCGATGCGCCCGCGAGCGATTGACCGGAGCGTTGACGTCCCGCCGTCACGGTGAGAGCGTGCTTGCTCTCAAGATCACCGGCGATCTGTTGAGCGCGCGCGAAGTCCTTGTGCGTGCCCGCGATCGACCCGTCCTCGCGCACGAGGGTCACCGCGATGTGGATGTGGTCGTTGCCGTTCTTGGACAGTCCGTGTCGCACCGCAACCACCGGCAATCCGCCTGTGTCGGATCGTCGGATGCGAATCCCATCTCCGTCACAAACTCGTCATCGACGAATCGATCGTCGACCGGGCCTGCCCGGCGAGCGCCGCGAGTCGCGACGCGTCCGACCCGTCGAGATCGGACGCGTCGACCGAGGCCTCGATGCGCTCCAGCTCGGCGGTGAGCGCGGCGCGCTGATCGTCGCGTTCGACATGCCACGCGATGTCCTCGATCACGCCGATCAGCCGGGCCTGCACGTCCGGCGAACCGATGGCGTCGCGTCGGATCGGGGCGAGCGCGACGTCCAGCAGCTCGGCGAAGTCGTCGCCGACGGGGATGAGCCGGGCGACGCCGTCGGGCGAGGCGTAGGCGTCGGGACGGGGCCCACGTCCGGCGAGGTCGCACAACAGGGCGGAAATGTGGCTGAGGGCGTGGATGGCCGTGGTCGGGTCGTTCACACCCGCGGACAGGGCGCGTCCGGCGACATCGTCGAGCTGGCGCAGTCCGAAGCCCACGTCCTGCGCGGGTGTCCGCTCGTAGGCGCTCGTGAAGCACGCGACGATGTCGGAGGCGATCCGGTCATCGGTGGCGCGCGGGCCGTGGGAACCACCCGCGGGCCACCAGTGCGCCAGCGGGGTCCCCGAGATCACGCTCGAACCCACAGCGCGTCTCTCGGCCACGACGATTCCGTGCTCGTGTGCGGTCTCGACCAGCCGTGCCCGGTCGACGCCGGTGAGGAACCCGGACCGCGCGGCGAACACCGTGTGCGTGTGGTCGGGCTCGACCGGGGCCGGGGAGGGCCGTCCGGGACGGGCGTCGGCGAGGAGGACGATCGTCTGTGCAGCTTCCCGGTGGACGTCGCGCATCATCGTCTCGACCCGGAGCTGACGCGCCAGGTGCGCGAGGAAGAACGTCAGCACCACGACACTGGTGAGAGTGAGCACCGAGGCGACGGTCACCGCGATGCGGGGCACGAAGGCGTCGAGGTCGTCGGTGGCGTTCTCGACAGTGCGAAGCACTGTGAGGGCGTAGGCGAAGGTGCCGAGGAACACCGCGAGGGTGCCCTGGACCATCGAGTCCGACGCGAACATCCGCAGCAGGCGCGGTGAGGCCTGACTGCTCGCCAGTTGCAGCGCCACGACGGTGAGAGAGAACGTCAGCGACGTCGCGGTGATGAGCGAACCGGCGATGGCCGACAGGACGGCACGCGCCGCACCGGTGCCGCCGGAGAAGACGAACACCGTCACCACGTCGGGAAGCGACGGGTCGACGGCGCGATCGAGTTCCGGCAGCGCCAGGCCCATCAGCACGGCACCGATCACCGCGATGAGCGGCACGGGCCACAGGCGCGACGCGATCGCGTCGCTCACCACGGCGATGCGTCGTCGCACCGCGCCGCGTCGCGCCATGTGGTCTCCGTCGCCGTCAGCGGGACGTGGGCGATTCGCCCTCGCCCTGTGTGCGGGTCTCGCCCTCGTGCGCGGCGAACCGGGCGAACGCCTCGTCGACGAGACGCTCGGCCTCGGCGGCGCCGGCCCACTGGTCGACCTTGACCCACTTGCCGGGCTCGAGGTCCTTGTAGTGCTCGAAGAAGTGGCCGATCTCCTTCTGGGTCCACTCGGGGACGTCGTCGACGTCCTGGATGTGCTCCCAGCGGGGGTCCTTCCCGACCACGGCCACGACCTTGTCGTCGCCGCCGGCCTCGTCGCTCATCTTGAGCACGCCGACCGGACGCGCCTTGACGAGCACGCCGGGGGCGATGTCGTGGTCCAGGAGCACGAGGACGTCGAGCGGGTCGCCGTCCTCGCCGAGGGTGTTCTCGAAGAACCCGTAGTTCGCCGGGTAGCCCATGGGGGTGTAGAGGATGCGGTCGAGGTAGACACGGCCGGTCCCGTGGTCGACCTCGTACTTGATGCGGCTGCCGCGGGGGATCTCGATGACGGCGTCGTAAGCGCCCATGCTGGTGCTCCTTCGGAAGACGTGTGGATGCGCGACCAGCCTAGTCGCGCGGGCGGAGTCCCCGAGGCGCCGCGGACGCCCGCGGATGCCGCCCCGCCCGGTACCGTTGCCGCATGTCGCATCGACCGAGCCTGGATCCCGCCGTCGCCGATGTGCGCCGCGCGGTGCGCGCCTCGCTCGCGCGGCTCGATCCGGCCCGCCCGCTCGTGGTCGGCCTGTCGGGTGGGGCCGATTCCCTGGCGCTCGCCGCCGCCGTGGCGTTTGAGGCGCGGCGCTCCGATGTGTCGGCGATCGCGGTCGTGGTCGACCACGGGCTGCAGGAGAGCTCGGCGGAGGTGGCCGCGGGTGCGGCCGGGACGGCGGGCTCGCTCGGCCTCGAAGCCTGCGTGGTGGTCGTCGACGTCGATACCGTCGGCGGCGTCGAGGCAGCAGCGAGGCAGGCGCGTTACCGCGCGCTGCGCACCGTGGCCGAAGAACGCGGTCGGGCGGCCGTGCTGGTGGGGCACACCCTCGACGACCAGGCCGAGACCGTGCTGTTGGGCCTGGCACGCGGCTCGGGCGCAGCGAGCCTGAAGGGGATGGCACCGATGTCGGATCTCGACGGGGTCCCGTTGGTGCGTCCGCTGTTGTCGCTGCGGCGCTCCGCCACCCGGGCCGCATGCGCGGCCCAGGGGCTCGAGCCGTGGGACGACCCGCATAACGCCGACCCCCGTTTCGCGCGCGTGCGCACCCGGAACACGGTGCTGCCGGTGCTCGAGCGGCAGCTCGGTCCGGGCGTCGCCGAGGCGCTGGCCCGAACCGCCGAACAGCTCCGGGAGGATGCGGACGCGTTCGACGAGATGATCGGCGAGACCATCGAAGACATCGTCGAGCACGCCGAAGCGGGGATCTCGGTCTCGGCTCCGGCTCTCGCGGCGAACCCTGCGGCGATCCGCCACCGCATCATCCGTCTGGTCGTTGCCAGCGAGTTCGGGGCGAGCCTGAGTCGTGTGCAGACCCTCGAGGTGGCGCGGCTGGTGACGGACTGGTCGGGGCAGGGACCGATCGATCTGCCGGGATGCCGCGCACGCCGTATCGGGGACCGCATCGCCTTCACCGCGGTGTGAACAATGCGCGACGGTCCGGCGCGGACCCGTGACGTGGGAGCCCTCTCACGGTTAGGGTGACGCTCGTGAAGGTCATCGCGGTGTACAGCGTCAAAGGCGGAGTGGGCAAGTCCACGACGGCGGTGAACCTGGCGTATGAAGCGGCGAAGGACCAGCGGGTGCTGCTGTGGGATCTCGACCCGCAGGGCGCGGCGACCTTCCTCCTCGAGGTCAAACCGAAGCTCAAGGGCGGGGCGGAGGCGCTCCTGGGCGGCAAGGGCAAGATCGCGCGTGCCGTGCGTGAGACCGACGTCCAGGACCTGGACGTGCTCCCCGGCGACGACAGCTACCGAGACCTGGAACTCGCCCTCGACGCCGCCAAGCACTCGACCCAGCGCATCCAGAAGGCGCTCGGTCCGCTCGCCGACGACTACGACGTCGTGATCCTCGATTGCCCGCCGGGCGCCTCGCTGCTGGCGCAGAACGTCATCCGTGCCGCCGATCTCGTCGTGCTGCCGGTGGTGCCGGCGCCGCTGTCGGCACGGTCCCTGCAGCAGGTGCGCGATGTCATCGCCGCGGAGTCCAAACCCGCGAAGATCGTCTCGTTCCTGTCGATGGTCGACCGACGCAAGGGCAGCCACCGCGCCGCGATGGAGGAGCTGCCGGCGGCGGAGCCGGACATGTGCAAGGTGGTGATCCCTTCGAACATCCTCGTGGAGCGGATGGGGTCCGAGCGCAAGCCGGTCGCCGCGTTCGCCCCGTCGTCCGAGGTCGCACAGGCCTACGCCACGCTGTGGAGCATCGCCTGGGTGGCCGCGCGCGACCGCAAGAAGTGAACCGCGCGAGCTTCTAGAATCAGTCCATGCGCGCCGCCGAGATCAGCGATGACCTGACCGACATCCTCGTCACCGAGGAGCAGATCCGGGAGAAGCTGAGCGAGGTCGCCGCACAGGTCGCCGTCGACTACGCCGGCAAGGATCTCCTGCTGGTCGGGGTCCTCAAGGGCGCGGTGATGGTCATGGCCGACTTCGCCCGGGCCCTGCCCATGCACGCCCCGATGGACTGGATGGCCGTGTCGTCGTACGGGGCGTCGACCAAATCCAGCGGTGTCGTGCAGATCCGCAAGGACCTCGACACCGACCTTCACGACAAGCACGTGCTGATCGTGGAGGACATCATCGACTCCGGACTGACGCTGCACTGGCTGCTGGAGAACTTCGCCTCACGCGGCGCGGCGTCGATCGAGATCTTCTCGCTGCTGCGCAAACCGGATGCCGCGAAGGTCGAGGTGCCCTGCAAGTACGTCGGCTTCGACATCCCGAACGACTTCGTCGTCGGCTACGGCCTCGACTACGCCGAGCGATACCGCAACCTGCGCGATGTCGCCGTGCTCGCCCCGCACGTCTACGCCTGATCGGCGTCCGTGCATTCCGCCGTGGGCGAATGCACAGACGGGGCATAGGCGCCCCGCGATAGCCTGTTCGAACCGCTGAGGCGGCTCCACGCCCGCCCGACGGCCGCCGACGAAAGGGATCGGGCCGCGCCCGCACCATGAACATCAAGAAGATCACTCGAAACCCGCTCTTCTACATCGTGCTGATCGGTGTGCTGCTGATCGTCGGGTTCTCGTTGATCTCGAGTCTGGGCGGCGCGAAGCAGGTCTCCACCCAAGAGGGTCTCGAGCTGCTCGGCGGAGGGACGGTCACCGAGGTCACCAACACCGACGGCGACCAGCGGGTCGACCTGACGCTGTCCGAAGAGTACGACGGTGCCACCGAGGTGCAGTTCTACTATGTCGACGCGCGCGCCGACGAGGTCGTGCAGGCCATCGACGCCGCCGACCCCAGCGACGGCTTCAACGACGTCGTGCCGCAGCCGTCGTGGTTCGACGGCTTCCTGTCCCTGATGATCCCGCTCCTGCTGCTGGGCGTGCTGTTCTGGTTCCTCCTCTCCTCGGCGCAGGGCGGCGGCAGCAAGGTCATGCAGTTCGGCAAGTCCCGCGCGAAGATGGTCACCAAGGAGACCCCCACGGTCACCTTCCAGGACGTCGCCGGCTCGGACGAGGCCATCGAAGAGCTCGACGAGATCAAGGAGTTCCTGAAGGACGCAGCGAAGTTCCAGGCGGTCGGCGCGCGCATCCCCAAGGGTGTGCTGCTGTACGGACCTCCCGGAACAGGCAAGACGCTCCTGGCCCGCGCCGTCGCCGGTGAGGCCGGAGTGCCGTTCTACTCGATCTCGGGGTCGGACTTCGTCGAGATGTTCGTCGGCGTCGGTGCCAGTCGCGTGCGTGACCTTTTCAACCAGGCCAAGGAGAGCTCCCCGGCCATCATCTTCATCGACGAGATCGACGCGGTCGGACGTCACCGCGGTGCGGGCATGGGCGGTGGCCACGACGAGCGCGAGCAGACGCTGAACCAGATGCTCGTCGAGATGGACGGATTCGACCCGAAGGTCAACGTCATCGTGATCGCGGCGACCAACCGCCCCGACATCCTCGACCCGGCGCTGTTGCGCCCCGGCCGGTTCGACCGGCAGATCGGCGTCGACGCCCCCGACCTCAAGGGCCGTCAGCGGATCCTCGAGGTGCACGGACGCGGCAAGCCGCTCGCCGACGGGGTCGACCTCGAGGTCGTCGCCCGCAAGACGCCGGGCTTCACCGGTGCCGACCTGGCCAACGTGCTCAACGAGGCGGCGCTGCTCACCGCCCGCTCGAACGCGCAACTGATCGACAACCGTGCCCTGGACGAGGCCATCGACCGCGTGCTCGCCGGACCCCAGCGCCGCACCCGCGTCATGAAGGACAAGGAGAAGCTCATCACCGCGTACCACGAGGGCGGTCACGCCCTCGCCGCGGCGGCGATGAACAACACCGACCCCGTCACCAAGGTCACCATCCTCCCGCGTGGCAAGGCGCTCGGATACACGATGGTCCTCCCTGTGGACGACAAGTACTCCGTGACGCGCAACGAACTACAAGACCAGCTCACCTACGCGATGGGGGGACGTGTCGCGGAGGAGATCGTCTTCCACGACCCCACCACCGGCGCCTCGAACGACATCGAGAAGGCCACCGGCATCGCCCGCAAGATGGTCACCGAGTACGGCATGACCATGGAGGTCGGACCGGTCAAGCTCGGTCAGTCCTCCGGTGAAGTGTTCATGGGACGCGACATGGGGCACGGTCGGGACTTCAGCGAACGCATCGCCGAACGCGTCGACCAGCAGGTGCGCGGGCTCATCGAGCAGGCCCACAATGAGGCCTACCAGGTGATCAACGACAACCGTGACGTGCTCGACAAGCTCGCCCTGGCGTTGCTGGAGAAGGAGACGCTCGACCACCTCGAGCTGGCCGAGATCTTCCGCGACGTCAAGAAGCTCCCGCCGCGCGCGCAGTGGCTCTCCAGCGAAGAGCGTCCCGTCTCGCAGCTGCCGCCGGTCGACGTGCCGGTCCGTCGGTCCGCCGTGGACGTCGCGGCTTCGACCGAGGCCGACGCCGCGCCCGCCGCCGAATCGGCGACGGAGCCCCGGCCGTCCGGTCAGGCGCGTCCCGCGACCGCGTAGGCTCGGCCACGTGGCCGTCGACCGTGACCGTGTCGCCGCGCTCGTGCGTCAACTGCTCGAGGCGATCGGCGAAGATCCCGAACGCCCGGGACTGAGACTGACCCCCGATCGGGTCGCCGACGCCTACGTCGACTTCTTCGGAGGAGTCGGCGAAGACCCGGCCGCACCGCTGGCGCACACCATCAGCGTCTCGCGGGGCCCCGCCCCGGATACGCTCCCGTCGGGTGCCGTGATGCTGCGCGACATCCGGTTCCGATCGATGTGCGAGCATCACCTGCTGCCCTTCCGGGGGCACGCGCACGTCGCCTACCTGCCGGGCGAGCAGGTCGTGGGGCTCGGTGCCCTGCCGAAGGTGATCGACGTGCTCGCCGCACGGCCACAGGTGCAGGAGCGGCTCGGCGAGCAGGTCGCCGACGCCATCGACGGCGCTCTGGACACTCGGGGTGTGCTCGTCGTGATCGACGCCGTCCACGAGTGCGTCACGATGCGCGGGGGTCGTCAGCCCGACGCGTCGACGGTGACCGTCGCCGCGCGCGGGGCGTTCACCGACCCGGTGCAACGCGCCGAACTGTTCGCACTGCTGGGGGTGCCGAGATGACGGTGATCATGGGCGTCGTCAATGTCACGCCCGACTCGTTCAGCGACGGGGGGCGGTTCCTGGATCCCGACGCCGCGGTCGCGCACGCGATGGCGTTGCGCGAGGCCGGGGCCGACCTGCTGGATGTCGGTGGCGAGTCGACGCGTCCTGGATCCGACCGGGTCGAACCGGACGAGGAGCGCCGCCGCGTGTTGCCGGTCGTGTCCGCACTCGCCCAGGCGGGTCTGGCTGTGAGCGTCGACACGATGAACGCGTCGACGGCCGTCGCCGCGGTCGAGGCGGGGGCCGTGCTCGTCAACGACGTGTCCGGGGGACTGGCCGACGAGGGGATGCTCGCCGCCGTCGCCGCATCCGGTGCCGACATCGCCCTCGGCCACTGGCGGGGCCACTCCTCCGACATGTACGCCCGCGCCGTGTACGGCGACGTCGTCCGGGAGGTGGTCGGGGAACTGGCGGAGCGGGTCCGTGTCGCGCAGGCGGCGGGCATCGCGCCCTCCCGCATCATCGTGGATCCCGGCTTCGGCTTCGGCAAGCGGGGCGCGCAGAACTGGGAGTTGCTGCGCGGGCTGTCCCGCGTCGCCGCGCTCGGACCACGACTGCTCGTGGGCACCAGCCGCAAGCGCTTCCTCACCGAGGCGTTGTCGGCCACCGGCGAGATCGACACGCCACGCCGCGATCTGGCCACCGCCGTGACGAGCGTTCTGGCCGCGCAGGCGGGAGCATGGGCGGTGCGCGTGCACGACGTCGCCACGACCCGCGATGCCCTGCGCATCGCCACATACGAAGGAGAGTGAACGGATGGATGCCTCCGGCGACCACACCGACACCGACGAGCTGACCCTCACCGGCCTGCGGGTCTTCGGTCACCACGGGGTCCTCTCGCACGAGCGCCGCGAGGGCCAGGAGTTCTTCATCGACGTGACGATGCGCCTCGATGTGCGGGAGGCCGCCGGCGCCGACGACGTGGACAAGACCGTCCATTACGGCGACGTCGCCGAGCATGTCGCCGCCCTCGTCGCGCACGACCCGGTGGACCTCATCGAGACGGTCGCCGCCCGGATCGCCCGCGATCTGCTCGCCCGCTACCCGCGGCTGCGTTCGGTCACGGTGACGGTGCACAAGCCGAACGCGCCGATCCGCGTGCCGTTCGCCGACGTCTCGGTGCGGGTCACCCGCACCCGGCCGACACGATGAGCCGGCGACTGGCGCAGGGGATCGGCGACCCCCCACCCCACGAGACCCGTCCCGCCGTCGACGCCGTGGTCGCGCTCGGCGCGAACCTCGGCGATCGCGCCGAGACGCTGCGCGAGGCCGCACGCGACCTCACCCGGCTGCCGCTGGTGGACCGGGTGCGCACCGCGGAGCCGATCGAGTCGGTGGCCGTGAAACCGGCTGGACCGGACGAGGAGGCGCCCGCGTACCTCAACTCGGTCGCCGTGTTGACCACGCGCCTGGCGCCCGCGATCCTCCTGTCCTACCTTCACGTCATCGAGGCACGCCACGGCCGTGAGCGCCGAGAGAGATGGGGGGATCGCACCCTCGACCTCGACCTCATCGCATACGGCGACATGACCTCCGACGACCCCGCCCTCACCCTGCCCCACCCCCGTGCCGCGGGCCGCGACTTCGTGCTCGAGCCGTGGCTGAGCGTCGACCCCGACGCCGAGCTGATCGGGCACGGCCGTGTCGCCGACCTGCTCTCGGGGCTCCGGGGGTCGGCGTGAAGCGCACCGGTGCCGGAGTGCTCCTCGTCGTCGCCGTCCTCGGCACCGGCGCCGGGTTCCTCGTCGACCAGCTCCTGACCGCTTCGGGCCGCCCCACCTTCACGCCCGCGGCGATGCTCCCGATCCTGCTGGTGCTGCTGGGCGCGGCCGTGGTGACTTTCGCCGTACCCGTCCGACGGGCCACGCGGGGAACCGGGGCGTCGCCGGACCCGTTCCAGGCGCTGCGCATCGCGATGCTCGCAAAGGCCTCGTCGATCGTCGGTGCGCTGACGGCCGGCTTCGCGGTCGGACTGCTTCTGTTCGTCCTGACCCGCCCGGTCGTCCCGTCGGTAGGCTCGTGGGGGGTCGTGCTGGCGACCGTCGGCGGCGGCGTCGCGTTGGTCGCCGCGGGCTTGGTCGCCGAGCACCTGTGCACGATCCGGAAGGACGACGATGACGAACACCCCGGAGGGCCCGACCCCGGAATCGGAGCCGACGGAGCCTGACGCGCAGACCGCGGAACCGGCACCCGACGACGCGCTGATCGCGGGTGGACGAGCCATGGCCGCCGCGGTGCTCGACGAGGGGACCTTCACGTCCGTCCGCGAGCCGAAGGGGGAGGCGCGGCTGCCGCTCGGCGATGGTACGTGGCACCAGCTGGCGCCCCAGTACGTCTGGGTGCAACTGATCTCCGGCGGGTTTTTCTTCGTGCTCATGCTCGCCGTGGCGCTCGTGATGAGCCTGCTGTTCGGGCAATGGTGGATCTGGATCCCCGCCGGGGTCGCCCTCGTGATCACCGCGATCACGCTGGTGATCACGCCCCGGCAGGCGCGGGCCGTCGGATACCAGCTCCGGCAGGACGACCTCGTGTTCCGCAAGGGCATCATGTGGCAACGCGTCGTCGCCGTGCCCTACGGGCGCATGCAGCTCGTCGACATCACCCACGGTCCGCTCGATCGCGGCTTCGGCATCGCGCAACTGAAGCTCGTGACCGCCGCCGCGTCCACCGGTGTCGTCATCCCGGGGTTGCGGCAGGCTGCGGCGGATGTTCTGCGGGACACCCTCATCGACGTCGCCGAGACCCGCCGGACCGGGCTGTGACCGAGATCCCTCCCGCACCACCCGCGCCGGACGGGCCCGGGCCGACCGGCGGTGTGGCACGGTCGCCGCTCAGCGACGGCGACGGGCATCGGATGCATCCGTTGACACCGTTGTTCCGCGGCGGCCTCGTGCTCGTGATCGTGTCGGGCATCATCATCGCCAATCTGCGTGACCGGGTCATCGACGTGCTCTTCGACGGGTTCTTCCCCGGCGGGTTCACGGGCACCGAGGACCCGATCGACTTCGTCCTCGGACACGACCTCGTCCTGGTGGTGCTGCTCGGAGTGCTCGGGGTGTTGTTGATCGTCGTCGGGCTGTTCTACCTGATGTGGCGGTTCCACACCTTCCGCATCACGGGCGACGACGTCGAGGTGCGCTCCGGGGTGCTCTTCCGCACCCATCGCCGCGCGCCCCTGGATCGGGTGCAGGGCGTCAACCTCACCCGGCCGATGATCGCCCGCCTCGTCGGGATGGCCAAGCTCGAGGTGGTCGGGGCCGGGCTCGACGCGAACGTGAAACTCGAGTACCTCTCGACGACCAGCGCCGAGGCGGTGCGCGCCGACATCCTGCGTCTCGCGTCCGGCCGGCAGTTGGCCGAGGCCACCGCCAAGGCCGAGCGCGACCGGGTGTCCGGTCGACGCGCGGCCGGCGACCTGGCGGCGACGGCGGCATCGACCGTCTCCTCCGGCCTCGACGGACTCGTGCACGGCGCCGAAGACCCGGCCGACGAGCCGGAGTCGGTCGTGCACATCCCGCCCGGACGCCTCATCGCTTCACAGGTGCTGAGCGGCTCGTCGATCGCGCTGCTGGCCGGGATCATCGCCATCGTCGCCGGGGCGGTCTACGGAACGCCCTGGGTGCTGTTCGGCATCTTCCCGGTCGTGCTCGGCTTCGGCGCCTACACGATCCGCACGATCACGAGATCCCTGCGCTATTCGATCGCCCCCACGCGCAGCGGGGTGCGGATCACCTTCGGCCTGTTCACGACCGTCACCGAGATCATCCCGCCGGGACGGGTCCATGCCGTCGAGGTGTCGCAGTCGATCTTCTGGCGGCCTCTCGGCTGGTGGTCCGTCAGCGTCAACCGCCTGTCGGGCAGAGGGGCCGGTGACACCGGGTCGGACCAGTTCGCCACCGTGCTGCCGGTCGGCGATCGCGACGATGTGGCCCGCGTGCTCGGGCTGGTTCTGCCGCATCTCGGGCCGGAGCAGTGGCGGGCGATCTTCGAGGACGGCGTGCTCGGTCCCCGCGACGACGACCCGTACGACACCACGCCGCGCAGGGCACGGCTGTTCCGCCCGCTGTCGTGGAAGCGCAACGGCTTCCTCCTCGGCGACGACACGCTGTTCCTGCGACGCGGTGTCATCTGGCGCACGCTCGGTGTCTTCCCGCTGGCCAGGCTGCAGAGCGTGGATGTGGCCCAGGGGCCGATCGACCGGCGCCTGGCGGTCGCGAACGTGCGCGCGCACACGATCGCCGGTCGGGTGTCGGGTTCGCTCGGCATCATCGACCGGGATGCCGCCCTCGGCTTGTTCGAGTCCGTCGCGGCCGGGGCCGTGCGCGCGGCGGCGGAAGACCACTCGCACCGTTGGGACGGGGACACCTTCGACGCGTCGGTGGATGATCCCGCCCCCGTGCTGAGCGCATCCCGGGAACACGAGAGAGGACAGGGGGAGAGATGACCCGAGAAGGACGCCTCGGCGTGGGGATCGTCGGCGCGGGGCGGGTGGGCCCGATCATCGGCGCGGCGCTCGCCGGCGTGGGCCACGCGCTCGTGGGCATCACCCACGGATCCGACGACGAACGCGTCGAGACCGTGCTGCCCGGTGTGCCGTTCCTGGACACCCCGGCCGTGGTGCGCCGCAGCGAACTGGTCGTGCTGGCGGTGCCGCGCGACGAACTGCCGGGCCTGGTGGCGGGACTGGCCGAGACCGGTGACTGGCAGCCCGGCCAGCTCGCCCTCCATCTCGACCCGGCGTACGGCACCGACGTCCTCGCCCCGGCGGTGGCCAAGGGCGTCATCCCGTTGGCGATCCACCCGGCGATGACCTTCACCGGAACCTCGATGGACCTGCGCCTGCTCGCGCAGTCGTACGCGGCGGTCACCGCGCCGGCAGCGGTCCTCCCCATCGCGCAGGCGCTCGCCGTCGAGCTCGGCTGCGAACCGGTCGTGGTCGCCGAGGCGTCGCGGGCGGCGTATGCGGAGGCGATCGCGACCGCGACGACCTTCTCGCGCTCGATCGTCGCCCAGTCGGCGGCGCTGCTGGCCGATGCGGGGGTCGCCGATCCGGGCCGCTATCTGTCCGGGTTGGTGCACACGACCGTGGACCAGGCGCTCACCGACCATACGGTCGTGTGAGCGTCCGCCGCGGTCGGGGAGGCGTCTCCGGGTCGATACGATCGTCGGATGATCAGCACCACCGCGGGGCTCCGCGCCCGACTCGCTGAACGGCGAGCGGAGGCCCCCGAGTCGACGGTCGCCCTCATCTCGACCATCGGCGCCCTCCACGACGGCCACCGCGACCTCATCCGCACCGCTCGCGAGACCGCCGACATCGTCGTCGTCTCGATGTTCCTGAACCCGTTGCGTTTCCGCACGGCCGCCGACGCGCAGGCCTACCCGCGCACCCCGGAGGCCGACCGGGCCCTGCTGGCCGATCTCGACGTGGATGTGGTCTTCACGCCGACCACCGCCGAGATGTTCGCCGACCTGTCGTCCACGACGAAGATCTCGGCGGGCGATCTCGGGTTGCGCTACGAGGGCCGTTCGCGTCCGTTCTATTTCGACGGGCTGCTCACGGTCGAGGCGAAGCTGTTCTCGCTGGTGCGCCCCGACATCGCCGTCTACGGGCTCCGCGATCGGCAGCGGGTCTTCCTCGTCGAGCGCATGATCCGCGATCTGTTCTGGGACATCGACGTCGTCACCGTCGAGACCGTCCGTGACGACGCCGGGCTGCCGGTGTCCTCCCGGATCGCGTTGCTCGACGAGGCCGACCGGGTCGCCGCCGCACGGCTGCCGGTCGCGCTGGAAGCGGCCGCCGCGAACGCCGACCGCAACGTCGACGCGTGCATCGCCGCCGCGCAGGGCGCGCTCATGGGGGAGTCGCGCATCACGCTCGACTACCTCAACGTCGTCGACCCCGCCACCTTCCTCCCCGTCGACGAGGGGCACGCCGGTCCCGCGCTGGCCCTCATCGCCGCGACCGTGGACGGACATCGCTTCATCGACAACACCGAGATCTACATCGGGTGACCTGATCCGGCACCGCGTCCCGCCGCACGGGGTGCCCCGGAGGGTGGGTCTGCCGCGGCTAGACTGGGCGGCGACTTTTCGCGAGGAGCTCCCCGATATGACCGATACGTCCGCTGCGCCCGAAGACGCGGCCGAGCAGTCCGCCGACGACACCTTCGAGCAGCGGGCGGTGCGCCTGGCCAAGCGCGAGCGCCTGATCGCCGAACGCGAGGACGCCGCCGGCGGTGCCTACCCGGTGGGGGTGCCGGTCACCGACACCATTCCGGCGCTGCGTGAGCGGTACGGCGATCTGGAAGCGGGCGCGGAGACCGGCGTGACCGCCGCCGTCGCCGGACGCGTCGTGTTCAGCCGGAACACCGGAAAGCTCTGCTTCGCGTCGCTTCAGGCCGGTGACGGCAGTCGCATCCAGGCGATGGTGTCGTTGGCGGGCGTCGGCGACGAGTCGCTCGCCGCGTGGAAGGAGCTCGTCGACCTCGGCGACCACGTCTTCGTCTCCGGCGAGGTCATCTCCTCGCGCCGCGGTGAGTTGTCGATCATGGTCGCCGAGTGGCGGATCGCCTCGAAGGCCGTGCTCCCGTTGCCGAATCTGCACAGCGACCTCAGCGAGGAGAGCCGCGTTCGCAGTCGGTTCCTCGACCTGATCGTGCGTGACCAGGCGCGCGAGACGGTGCTCGCCCGGGCGAAGGTCAACCAGAGCCTGCGTCGTACCTTCACCGAGCGCGGCTTCGTCGAGGTGGAGACCCCGATGCTGCAGGTGCAGCACGGCGGCGCCTCGGCACGCCCGTTCGTGACGCGCTCGAATGCGTTCGACGCGGAGCTGTATCTGCGCATCGCGCCGGAGCTGTTCCTCAAGCGTGCCGTGGTCGGCGGTATCGACCGCGTGTACGAGATCAACCGCAACTTCCGCAACGAGGGTGCCGACTCCACGCACAGCCCGGAGTTCGCGATGCTCGAGGCGTACGAGGCATACAGCGATTACAACGGCATCGCCGACCTGACGCAGACCCTCATCCAGGACGCCGCCGTCGCGGTGGCCGGATCGACCGAGGTCACGTGGGCCGACGGCACCGTGTACGACCTCGGCGGCGAGTGGGATCGCATCTCGATGTACGACTCCCTCAACGACGCGCTCGCCGCCGCGTGGACGGACGGGGACGCGCCGCACATCGACCCGCAGACCCCGCTTGACCAGTTGATGGCGATCGCGGAGCGATTCGAGGTCGAGGTGCCCTCGCACGCCATCCCCGGAAAGCTCGTCGAGGAGTTGTGGGAGCACTTCGTCAAGGGGGGCCTGGAGCGTCCGACCTTCGTCATGGATTTCCCCCTCGACACCAGCCCTCTCGTCCGTGAGCACCGCACCATCCCGGGTGTCGTGGAGAAGTGGGACCTGTACGTGCGCGGTTTCGAACTGGCGACGGGGTACTCCGAGCTGGTCGACCCGGTCATCCAGCGCGAACGCTTCACCGAGCAGGCCGAGCTCGCCGCGAAGGGCGATGTCGAGGCCATGCGCATCGACGAGGAGTTCCTGCGTGCGCTCGAGCACGGCATGCCTCCCTCGGGGGGCATGGGGATGGGCATCGACCGCCTCCTCATGGCGATCACCGGGCTCGGCATCCGCGAGACGATCCTGTTCCCGCTGGTCAAGTAGACCCTTCGGGTCACGGATACCCTGCTCCTGCGGAGCACGTCAGAGCTCACTCCTCGGCATCGGTCCGGGGGCGGATGCCGGCGTGCGGCGTGCGGAAGGCCCACGCGGGAAGGTGTCCCGCGCCGACCATCGTCAGCACGATTCCGGCGAGCCCGTGGTCGGGTTCGACCTCGAAGGCCATCTCGGCGAACGCCCCGGCATGGGTCGATCGGCCGAGGGCCCACGACAGCCACGCGCATGTGGCCAGGGCGCCCGCGCGTCGGTCTCGGGGTGCCGCCGCGGCGGCCTGGAGCGACGCGTCGAGCGCCCGGAGCAGGCGCTCCGCATCCGGTGAGGCACCTTCGCCCCACATCCGCTCGGCGAGCTCGGTCGGGTAGGCCATGCCCTCCTCCCACCGCGCTTGCGCGTCGAGGGCCTCGTCGCCGTCGAGCACCGTGCCGCACCACTGCACGAGCGCGACATCGCGCAGGGCCGGCCGCGCCAGGCACCACGTGAGCAGAGCGAGGTCGAACGCGGCGGCGGTGCCGCTCTCGGCCTCCACGACATCCTCGAACAGCGCCGGGAGGTCATCGAGGGCGTGGATGGCCGCGAGGGCCTGCGGGTCGATCCGCCCGGACGTGTCCGACGCCTCGCCGAACACCGCCCGGACGGCCGTGTCCAGCTGCGTCAGCGCGCGGGCGACACGTTCCTTCGTCGCCAGGTCCGCCGCCGGCAGCGAGGCGCCCGTGTTCTGATCGCCCGTCGGTGCGGAAAGGCCGAGCATGGCCGCCGCGCCGCGTTCGATCCGGTCCAGGTCGTGCCCGCCCTCGGGGCACTCCGGGTCGAACGCCGATCCCCAACCGTCTCCCGCGACGCACAGGGCGTCGGTGACACGGAGACCGGCGGCGTCGGCGCGGGTGATCAGTGCGTCGAGCAGCCGTCGATGAGGCATTCCGCCCGCGAAGCCCGCCGCGGTGTACACGATCGCGGCGAACCCGTCGACGTCGGGGAGCCGGCAGACCATCCCGAGGAAGGTCGCCGCGCACCGGTCGATCTCGTCGGCGTCGGCTCCGACGGGCAGATCGACCCGCATCACGTCGGCCGTGCGGGTGCCCACGAAGGGGACGAGAACGAGGCTTTCGGATGGCTGATAGCCGGCGAGGCGAGGGACGAGGGCGAGGAACTCTGCCGCATTGGCGGCCTTCACGATCGAGGTCATGCGCCCCACCCTCGCGGGCGGGCACGCGCCGCAGGGGGAAGCCTCGAGAGTGGTGGACGACGCGGTCCTCCACAGGCTGCTCGCGGAGGAGTCGATCTCTCCCCGCGCGACGGCGCGTATCCTGGAGGGGTGGATGACTTCTGGCTCGCAGCCGCCTGGGCGATCCTGCCCACCCTCGTGGTCAGCCTGTTGTTCTTCTGGGTGATCCGCAGCATGATCCGCGCCGACCGGAACGAACGTCGCGCCTACGCCCGCCTGGAAGCCAAGGAGCGTGCCCGCAGAGGCCTCCCGCCCGCTTCCGACGCCCCCGCTTCCGGAAACTGACGCCCGGCCCGATAGCCTGGGGCGAGTGCCCGTTCGTCCGTCGGGCCAGTCAGGGGGACGCCGCAAGTGGCTGACGACGCGATCACGTTCACGTTCGACCCACCGAGTTGGTGGGTCGTGACGCTCTTTCTCGTCGACATGGCGATCCGCATCACCGCGATCATCGTCATCCCCCGCAACCGCCGGCCCACCTCCGCGCTGGCGTGGTTGCTGGCGATCTACTTCATCCCGTTCGTCGGTGTGTTGCTGTTCCTCATCATCGGGAATCCGCGGCTTCCGCGGAAACGCCGCAAACTGCAGGACGACATCAACGCCTACATCCGGGAGTCCAGCGAGGCCCTCGATTTCGGCAGCCTGCGCCCGAACGCGCCCGACTGGTTCACCTCCGTGGTCACCATGAACCGCAACCTCGGGGCCATGCCGCTCTCGGGTGACAACAACGCCCACCTCATCTCCGACTACCAGGAGAGCCTCGATGCGATGGCCGACGCGGTGCGTACGGCGGAGCGCTACGTCCACGTCGAGTTCTACATCCTGCAATCCGACGAGGCGACGGACAATCTGTTCCGGTCCCTCGAGGAGGCGTGTGCCCGGGGCATCACCGTGCGCGTCCTTCTCGACCACTGGGCGAACCGGGGCAAGCCCTTCTACAAGCGCACCCTCAAGCGCCTCGACGACATGGGCGCCGACTGGCAGTTGATGCTGCCGGTTCAGCCGCTGAAGGGCAAGTATCAGCGCCCCGACCTGCGCAATCACCGCAAGCTGCTGGTCATCGACGGGCTCGTCGCGTTCATGGGTTCGCAGAACGTCACGGACTCGACCTACAACCTCAAGAAGAACATCCGTCGCGGCCTCCACTGGGTCGACCTCATGGTGCGCCTCGAGGGGCCGGTCGTGGCATCGATCAACGCGGTCTTCCTGTCGGACTGGTACGCCGAGACGCAAGAGGTGCTCTACGCCGAGACCGATCTCGACGAGCTGAAGGCCGGGCCGGGCGACCTCGACTGCCAGATCATCCCCTCCGGGCCGGGATTCCGGTTCGAGAACAACCTGCGTCTGTTCGCGGCCCTCATGTACGCCGCGCACCGCAAGCTCATCATCGTCAGTCCGTACTTCGTACCCGACGAGGCCATGCTGCTGGCGATCACCAGCGCCTGCCACCGCGGCGTCGAGGTGCAGCTGTTCGTCTCCGAAGAGGGAGACCAGGCGATGGTCTACCACGCACAGCGCAGCTACTACGAGGTGCTGCTGAAGGCGGGCGTGAAGATCTGGATGTACCGCAAGCCGTTCATCCTGCACTCCAAGTCGATGACCGTCGACGACGAGGTGGCCGTGATCGGTTCGAGCAACATGGACATGCGCTCGTTCGGGCTGAACATGGAGATCTCGATGCTCGCGCGTGGTGAGGAGTTCATCACGGAGATGCGCGAGGTCGAGGCGGAGTATCGATCACTCAGTCGCGAACTGACCCTCGACGAGTGGGAGAAGCAGCCGCTGCGCTCGACGGTGCTCGACAACCTCGCAAGGCTGACCTCCGCGCTGCAGTGACCTCACCCGGTCGCACCCGCGCGGACTTCGGTGGATTCGTTACATCGCCGTGATCACACGTGTCGCGATCGTTCAGTCGGTGGGGGCATGATGACTTCATGCTCCACCCTCGCCACGTCATCGCCACTCTCGCGCTGGCCGCTTCGTCGGCCCTGATCGCCGGATGCGCCTCCGGCACGACCCCGAATTCGACACCGGATCCGCTGGCCTCGTCCGACACGGCCGGCAGCGTCGAAGCGGAGGTCGAGGCCGCATGGCTCGATGACGGCAGTGCGATCGGCATCCTCACCTACGGCAGCTCCACGTGCCT
Organism: Microbacterium sp.; assembly: GCA_002703245.1. GTDB lineage: Bacteria > Actinomycetota > Actinomycetes > Actinomycetales > Microbacteriaceae > Microbacterium > Microbacterium aquimaris. Next base: position 468 of record NZTV01000012.1, on the reverse strand, counting down.
TCCGACCGTGGGCGACTCCGGCTATGCCGACGGTGTCCTGACGGTCGAACTCGTCGATTCCGACGATGTCGCCTGCACCCGCGACTTCGTGCCCCGGGGTGTCTATGTGCCGCTTCCGGAGGAGGTCGATCCGACCGCCGACCTCGATGTCGTGGTCACCGGCTCCTCGAGCGGCCAGACCGAGGTGGCCGGTGACGCCGATCTCGAGGGCAAGGGCGGCGGGCTCGTCGAGGGCGCACCGAGTGCCGGATGGGCCGGCGACGACGTCTTCCTGCTGCTGACGTGGGGATCGTCCACCTGCCCACCTCTCATCGGGGGCGCCGTGGCCACGGCCCCCAACGAGGTGACGGTGACGATCGAGCCGCTCCCGGCCGAACAGCCGTGCACCGCCGACTTCGGAGCCCGCGTCTCGGTCGTCGCCGTCGAGGGGCTCGGCGACGACGACGGCGGCGAACGCATCGAGGCCGT